>NZ_JAODBG010000108.1 GCF_025463825.1 Cryobacterium sp. | reverse complement strand
CGCCGGTACGTGCAGATCCGCGACGAAACCTGCCAGGGCATCGGCTGCAACCGGCGGGCCACCCTCAGCGAAATCGACCACACCCAACCCTGGAATACCGGCGGGCCCACCCACGTCGACAACCTCGTCTGCCTCTGCAAGGGCTGCCACCGGCTCAAACACCAATCCAGCTTCAGCACCAACCAAGGCCCTGGCGGGGTCCTCACCTGGACCAGCCCCGGCGGCAAGGAATACAGCAGTAAGCCCGATATGACCATCGGCGAGCCATCCGCTACGCCGGCCGCGACGCCGACGCTTACTGCGACCCCGTCGTCGCCGCCGGCCGAAGCGGACACGCCTCCGCCGTTCTGAGCGGGCAACCCCGAAGCTCCAGACGCTGGTCAAATTCCGTCCCTCGCGCTAGAACTCGGGAATGAGCGAGCCAGCCGACAACCAGGACGCCACCAACCGGTGGATGACGGGCTACCTCGAGGCCTGGTCCTCGAACGATCCCGACCAGGTCGCCGCCCTCTTCACCGAGGATGCCGAGTACTTCACCGACCCGTTCGGCGAACCCTGGCGGGGGCGTGCCGGGATCGTTGCCGGGTGGCTGGAAGCTGCGGACGAGCCGGGCAGTTTCTCATTCGAATGGTCGCCGCTGGCCGTCACCCCCGACGTGTCGATCATCCAGGGCGTCACGCGGTACACGGAAGGTCCCACCTACAGCAATCTGTGGGTGATTCGTCTCACCCCGGACGGTGGGGCGCGCGAGTTCATCGAGAGGTGGATGGACCAGGACAAACCGTCCGGCAGCAGCTGACCGTCGCCCCTAGGATTAGCTTCACCGATCGACCCCCGGCGCAGAAAGGACCCCCGTCATGGGCATCGTCTCACCCGGCTTTTTCGGCCGTCGCCGCAGCGACGATCCCGCCCTACCACCGGGCCAGTACCGCACCGAGGACTTCCCGGTGCTCTCCGCCGGTCCCACCCCGCGGATCAGTCCGGACGAGTGGGAGTTCACCATCACCACCGAGACCGGTCAGGTGCACCGCTGGAGTTGGACGGAGTTCCTCGCGCTGAAGCAGGATGACGTGAGCACCGACATCCACTGCGTCACCAGTTGGTCGAAGCTCGGCACCAGCTGGCGCGGAGTCTCACTCGACACGCTCTTCGAATCCGTCGAATCCGAGTGCGAATTCACCATGGCGCACTCCTACGGCGGCTACACCACCAACGTTCCGCTGGACGACCTGCTCGGCGGTAAGGCCTGGATCGCCCACCAGTTCGACGGTGAGACCCTCGAACCCGCCCACGGCGGCCCGGCCCGACTACTGGTGCCGCACCTCTACTTCTGGAAGAGCGCCAAGTGGGTACGCGGCCTCGAGCTGCTGCGCCAGGACGAACCCGGCTTCTGGGAGAGCAACGGCTACCACATGTACGGCGACCCGTGGCGCGAAGAGCGTTACTGGTGAGAACCGGTTGGAACGTGGCGGAGGTGATCGGAGTGACCCAGGAGACCACAACCGCTCGCACCCTGCGATTGCGCCTGCCCGGACTCACCGGGCACCGCGCCGGCCAACACGTGGACATTCGACTCACCGCGCCGGATGGGTACACGGCGGTGCGCTCCTACTCGGTGGCGTCCGCGCGGCCCGGCGAAGAAATCGACCTCACGGTGGAGGAGCTCACCGACGGCGAGGTCTCGCCGTACCTGGTGCACCAGGTGGCCGCGGGCGACCAGCTCGAGGTGCGCGGACCCGTCGGCGGCTGGTTCGTCTGGGATCCGGCCGATCCGTCACCGGTACAACTCATCGCCGGCGGCTCGGGCGTGGTGCCGTTGATGGCCATGCTGCGCGCCCACGCGGTCGCCGACCCCGCCTCCGCCGGCGGCTCGGCACCGTTCCGGCTGCTCTATTCCGTGCGCGGGCCGGCCGCCGTCTACTACCGCGCTGAGCTCGACGAACTGGCCAGGTCCCCGCTGGTGGACGTCACCCTCGTGTACACCCGAGAGGCGCCCGCCGGCAGCCCGAGCCCGGCCCGGCGGCTGGATGCGGCGACCCTGACCGCCCGGGCGCTGCCGGCCGCCGACAACCCGGCCGTGTTCATCTGCGGGGCCACCGCCTTCGTCGAGACCGTCGCCGACTGGCTCGTGCAGGCCGGTCACTCCCCCGAGCGCATCAAGACCGAACGATACGGCGGGATGGGGGCCAAACCGTGACCGATTCGGCGGACCTGGATTACCTGGATGGCAACGCCGCCGCCGGTCCGCTCAGCGAGTTCTTCGCCGTCGACGTCGTCAGCGCCCGCGGCCGCTGCGCGCACTGCGGTCGCACCGCCGCCCTGGCCACCGCCCGGCTCTATCCGAGCTCGCACGGGCTGTTGCTGCGCTGCCCCGGCTGCACCGAAATCCTGCTCCGGCTGGTCGACTCCGGCGACAGCGTCTGCCTCGACCTGCACGGCCTGAGCTTCGTGGAACTGCACCGGGACGAGGGCGGTTCTCAGCCAAACCCGCAGCCGCCCGCCTAGGCTGAAGCCGGCGGAGTCCTTCCGCCCCTCAAGCGGGAGCGTGCATGCAGGGTTCGGTCATCCTCGACGTCATTCTGATCGTGTTGCTGGTCGCCAGCCTCGGCGCCGGCTTCCGCAGCGGCCTGATCGGCAGCATCAGCGGCCTCCTCGGCCTGGTGGCCGGCGCCGTCGCGGCGTACTTCGTGGTGCCGCTGGTGCCCACCTGGGTGTCCGCCGCCGAGTGGCGCACCCCCGCGACGATCGCCGCTGCGCTGTTCCTGGTGATCGCCGGCCTCACCATCGGCGAGTCGATCGGCCGTGCCCTGCGCAGCCGCACCCCGCGGAAGCTCCGCGGCATCGACCGGCTCTTCGGTGCCGTGGTCGGCGTGGCCGCTGCCGCCGCGGTGATCTCCATGGTCGCGTTCAGCGTGAGCGCGCTGGGCATCCCCGCGCTCACCGCCGCGATCGCCTCCTCGGGTGTCGTGCGCACCATCGATTCGGTCACCCCGGTGCCGGTCAAGAGCTTCCTGGCGCAGTTGCGCTCCACCGTCGTCGACGACGGCCTGCCCGTCATCGCGGATGCCTTCGGCGGCCAGAGCCCGACCCTGCCCGACGCCCAGCTCGACAGTGCCGCCCTCGACACCGCCGCCGAATCCGTGCTGCGCATCACCGGCAATGCCGTGGCCTGCGGGCAGAGCCAGTCCGGCTCCGGCTTCGTCATCGCACCGGAGCGGGTGCTGACCAACGCGCACGTCGTGGCCGGCGTCACCGACGCCGTTGTTGAGGTACCCGGCGCGGGTGCCATCACCGGCGAGGTCGTGTACTTCGACCCCGTGGACGACCTGGCGATCATCGCCGTGCCCGGCCTCACCGCGGCCCCGCTGACCCTGCAGGGCGACCTCGCCGTCGACAGCGAGGCCGTCAGCTTGGGCTACCCGTTCGGCGGCCCGTTCGACTCCGACCCCGCCCGGGTCATGTCGGTGGACTCGGTGCTGGTGGCCGACATCTACGGCCAGGACCCCACCGCGCGCGCCGTGTACACGCTCGCCGCCGACGTGCAACAGGGCGAATCGGGCGGCCCGCTGCTCAGCATCGACGGCCGGGTGGCCGGCGTCATCTTCGCCAAGGCCGCCAACACGGCGAATGTGGGCTACGCGCTGGCGATGTCGGAAGTCACCCCGGTCGTGGAGCAGGCGACCGGCCTGACCGGCGCCGTCGACTCCGGCAACTGCATTCAGAGCTGACCGGCGCTGGCAGACTAGAGCGCATGACTATTACCGCCGCCGCAGACGGCTCGGCCCTTGGCAACCCCGGACCGGCCGGCTGGGCCTGGTACATCGACGACAACAACTGGGCCGCCGGCGGCTGGAAGCACGCCACCAACAACCAGGGCGAGCTGAAGGCCGTGCTCGAGCTGTTCCGCGCCACCGCCCACGTCGACGACGACCTGCTGGTGCTCTGCGACAGCCAGTATGTGATCAACTCGGTCACCAAGTGGATGCGCGGCTGGAAGGCCAAGGGCTGGCGCAAGGCCGACGGCAAGGCCGTGATGAACCTCGAACTGCTGCAGGAGATCGACGAAGCCCTGGTCGGCCGCAAGTACCGCTTCGAGTGGGTCAAGGGACACGCGAACCACCCGCTCAACGAGGCAGCGGATGTGCGCGCGAGAGGCGTCGCTGAGGCGTATCAGGCGGGCCGCAGCATCCCGTCCGGCCCGGGCTGGGAGGGGTTCCACCACGAGCTGGGCGGCTCTTCGGCCGCCTCGGATACCTTCGGCACCCCGGCCTCCCCTGCCGGCTCGGCCTCCCCTGGCGGCTCGGTCTCTCCTGGCGGCTCGGCCCCCCCTGGCGGCTCGGTCTCTCCTGGCGCCTCGGCCGCCCCTGTCTCCGCGATTCAGACCGAGCTGCCCGCCCTCGTCGAG
>NZ_JAODBG010000089.1 GCF_025463825.1 Cryobacterium sp. | reverse complement strand
GCACCCACCGTCTATGACGTCGCCGAGCGCTCGGGCGTCTCGATTGCCACCGTCTCCCGGGTGCTGCGCTCCCCGGCGGCGGTGCGCGAGCACACCAGGCAGCGGGTGCTCGCGGCCGTGGCCGAGCTCGGCTACGTGCCCAGCGCGGCGGCCAGGGGCCTGGCCGCCCGCCGCACCAACGTGATCGGCCTGTTCTTTCCCGGTCACGACGAAACCGTGCCGGACCAGCCCGTCGATGCGGCCCGCGGTGACATCGTGCCGATCGTCGACGACGATCCCGCCGGAGCTGCCGAGGGCGAGAATCTCTACTTCGACGAGGTGCTGCGCGGCGCCGAGATCGAGGCCTGGCGCCGCGGTTTCGCCCTGATGGTCGCCGCGGGCCGGGGGTCGACGCGGGAGGCCATGGTCACCGACATCGCCGGCCGGGTGGACGGGCTGGCGGTGCTGGCCCGCACCGTGCCCGACGAGCTCCTCGCGTACGTCGCCCGGCGCATCCCGGTGGTGATCCTCGCCGGCGCCCAGCGCGTTGACGCGTTCGACCATGTCAGCGCCAGCAACGGGCCGGGCATGCGCACCCTGGCCAACTACGTGCTGCAGGACCACGGCGTCCACGACGTCGTGTACATCGCCGGCCCAACCGACTCTCCGGACGATGCCGAACGGCTCGCCGGGTTCCGCGACGCGCTCGCGGACTCCGGACTCGCCGCGAGCAGCGTGCGCATTCTCCGCAGTGACTTCACCCGGGAGGGCGGCCGGACCACCGCCACTCGCCTCCTGGCCGAACGACGCCCGCGGGGCATTCTGTGCTCCAACGACGAGACCGCCCTCGGCGTGCTCGACGTGCTCGAGCAGCGCGGCATCCGGGTCCCCGAAGATGTACTGGTCACCGGCTTCGACGGCATCGCCGCCGGCCGGCACTCCCGGCCGCGGCTGACCACGGTGCATCAGCCCATGGTGGAACTGGGCCGCGCCGCCGTGCACGCCATCACGGCCAGGCTCGACGACCCGAATCTCAGCCCCCAGGCGTTCACCCTGCCCGTCGAGGTCGTGCTGCGGGAGAGCTGCCCGCGCGTCTGAGAATGCGGTCCGCGCCAGGCAAAGCGCAGGGCCGCTTGCGCGGAGTGGATGTATGCGCATACACTCGACAAACAGATCACGCGTTCCCCACGCGATCAGTTCAACGACGACTGAGGAAACCCGGTAGTAATGATGCAACCCACTCGATCTCGCCCCCGCTCCCCGCTTCGGTCCCGGCCGCTGGCCCGCATCCGGGCCGCCCTGGCGCTTGCCGTCGCCGCCTCCACCCTCGCGGCCTGCAGCATTCAGATCCAAAGCGCGCCGGACCCGTCCATCCCCGACGACACCATGCTCGTCGCGGCCGACAACGGGTCGCCGCTGTTCGAGAAGAACTTCAACCCGTTCATGATCAACAAGCGGGTCGCTGCGTTCTACATGTACGAGCCCCTCATCGTGCTCGACAACCTCAACGCCCAGGAACACCCGTGGCTGGCCACCGGCTACACCCAGCCGGACCCGTCCACGATCCTCTTCGACATCCGCCAGGGCGTGACCTGGTCCGACGGCGAGGACTTCACCGCCGAGGATGTCGGCTTCACCTTCCAGCTACTCAAGGACAATCCGTCGCTGGACCTGCAGGGCATCTGGAGCTACATCGACACCTTCGAGACGGGGGACGACACCGTCACGGTGCACCTGAGCGCACCCGACGTACCCGCCGCGCAGCTCATCGCCTCCACCACCCTGATCGTGCCCGAACATATCTGGGCCGACGTAGAGGACCCCACCACCTGGCGGAATCCCGACCCGGTGGGCACCGGCCCGTACACGCTCGGCAACTTCGCGCCGCAGCAGTACACCGTCGACAAGAACCAGGACTACTGGCAGGCCGACACGGTGGCCGCCGAGCACCTGATCCTGCCGGCCACCAACACCCAGCTCGACGTGGCCACCAAGGGCTACGACTGGGCCTACTCCTTCATCAGCGACGTCGAGGGCGCCTGGGTGGGTGCCGGCAACCAGAACACCTACTGGTTCCCGCCGGGCGGCACCATCGCCCTGTTCCCCAACCTCACCAAGGCGCCGTACAACGACGTGAACGTGCGCCTGGGCCTCTCCACCGCCCTGGACCGGGCCGCCGTCGGCGACGCTGCGGCCGAGGGGTACATGGACCCGGCCGGACAGACGAACATCCTGCTGCCCAACCAGGAAGACGTGCTCAACCCGGACATTCCTGATTCCGGCCTGATCAGCCAGAACACCGCCAAGGCGCTGGACTACTTCGCCGCCGCGGGGTACACCCAGCAGGGCGGCAAGCTGGTGGACGCATCCGGTGCCCAGCTCAGCCTCACCATCACCACCGCCGCCGGGTACAACGACTGGCTCAAGGGCGTGCAGGAGGTGCAGAAGCAGTGGGGCGCCGTCGGCGTGGACGTGAAGGTCGAATCGCCGCAGCCCGCGGCCTACACGCTGGCGCTCCGCAACGGCGAGTACGACTTCGCCATGGGCGCCACCGGCGGAACCGGCAACACCTTCCGCGACTTCAACAACCTGCTCTCCAGCGAATGGGTCAAGCCGGTCGGTGAAGAGGCCAGCAACAACTTCGAGCGCTTCAGCGACCCGGCCGTCGACAAGCTCCTGGCGGAGTTCAAGGTGGCGCTGGACCCGGCCGTGCAGGCCGACCTGGCCGACCATCTGCAGGAGGTCGTCTACGACCAGATCCCGTCGATCAGCCTGTACTACGGCGGCTCCTGGGGCCTGTTCAGCGACGCCAAGTTCACCGGCTGGCCGAGCGCGGACGACCCGTATGCCTCGCCGAAGACCTACGAATCCACTCCACTCCTCGTACTCACCTCCCTGAAGAAGGTCAATGATGACTAGCACCCAAGCGGCGCCGCGCGGCGTCGACGGCGTCGCTCCGGCGGGCACGAGCCCCACGGATGCCGCCCGCACGCCCAGCCCGGCGCTGAAAGCCCTCGGCTACCTGGGCCGCAAGCTCGGCCTGTTCGCCCTCACCCTCTGGGCGGCCGTCACGGTCAACTTCCTGCTGCCGCGGCTGATGCCCGGCACGCCGGCCGATGCCGCGCTGTCCAAGCTGGCCCAGAACGGCCCGGTCTCCGAGGCCACCAAGGCGGCCATCGAGGCCCAGCTCGGCGTGCCCACCGGCAACATCGCCTCGCAGTACGTCGCGTACCTGCACCAGGTGGTGACGCTGGACTTCGGTATCTCGTACACCTTCTACCCGCAGAGCGTGGGCGAGCTCGTCTCGGCCGCGCTGCCGTACACACTGGTGCTGGTGGGCCTGGTCACCGTGATCGCGTTCGTCCTGGGCACCCTGCTCGGGGTGCTCGCGGCATGGAAGCGCGGCACCTGGCTCGACAGTGTGCCCACCCTGGTGGGCTCGTTCTTGAGCGCCTTCCCGTACTTCTGGACCGCGCTGCTGCTGCTCTTCTTCGCCGGGTACGTGCTGCGGCTGTTCCCCACCTCCGGCGCCTACGGCCCGACCGCGACACCGAACTTCTCGGTCGAGTTCCTCGGTGACGCGCTCTACCACGGGGTCCTGCCGGCCCTCACGATCCTGATCACCTCGCTCGGCGGCTGGATCCTGGGAATGCGCAACACCATGATCTCCACCCTCGGTGACGACTACGTGACCTTCGCGGAGGCGAACGGGCTCAAGCCCCGCACCATCGCCCTCCGCTATGCCGCGCGCAATGCCATCCTGCCCAACCTCACCTCCTTCGGCCTGGCCCTCGGCGGTGTCGTGGGCGGGTCGATCCTGGTGGAGCAGGTCTTCGGCTACCCGGGCATCGGCTATCTGCTCTTCAACGCCGTCGTCAACCAGGACTACCCGTTGATGCAGGCACTCTTCCTGATGATCACCGTGAGCGTGCTCATCGCCAACTTCCTCGTCGACATTTTGTACGGCGTGCTGGACCCGAGGACCCGACGATGACCACCTCACTGCCCCCCACCACCGCTGCCATCCGCGCGCCCCTCAGCCCGGCCGGCGAGGCGCCCTCCGCCTGGAAGGTCGTCGCCCGCGTCGCCTCCACGGTCTGGAGCAACGGCAAGTCCCGCATCGGTCTCACTATGCTGGCCGTCTTCGTGCTGCTGGCCATCTTCGCCCCGCTGATCGCGCCGTACGGTGCCAGCGAGACCGGCTTCGACCGCAGCGCCGACGCCAGCGCCGCCCACTGGCTGGGCACCACCGCCGCCGGCGAGGACGTGCTCAGCCAGCTGCTCTACGGCGCCCGAATCAGCATCTTCGTCGGCCTCGTCGCCGGACTGCTCTCCACGGTCATCGCCGTGCTGATCGGGCTGAGCTGGGGATACGTGCGCGGGTTCGGCGCCGACGTGATCAACTTCATCGTCAACCTGTTCCTCGTCATCCCCGGCCTGCCGCTGATGATCGTGATCGCGGCCTACCTCTCCGGCGGTGGCATCGGGATGATCATCGTGGTCGTCGTCGTGACCGGCTGGGCGTGGGGCGCCCGGGTGCTGCGCAGCCAAACCCAATCCCTGCGCTCCCGGGACTTCATCACCGCCGCCGTCTTCAGCGGCGAACGCCCATTCCGCATCGTGTTCCGCGTGATCCTGCCCAATATGACCTCGCTCATCGTCGGCAACTTCTTCGGCGCGGCCACCGCGGCCATCCTCGCCGAAGCCGGCCTGGAGTTCCTCGGGCTCGGCGACTCCACGGTGGTGAGCTGGGGCACGATGCTCTTCTGGGCGCAGAACTCCAACGCCCTGCTCACCGGCCAGTGGGCGCTGCTGTTCGCCCCCGGCCTCTGCATCGCGTTGCTGGCCACCTCCCTCACCCTGATCAACTTCGGCGTCGACGGCATCAGCAATCCCCGTCTCCGGGAAGGAACAAAACGATGACTCCTGCACCCACCACCCCCGCGCCGGCTGCGAACTCGACCCTGCTCGAGGTGCACGACCTCTCGGTGCACTACGGCTACGGCCAGACCGCCACCCGTGCCGTGCAGAACGTCTCCTTCCGGCTGGCCCACGGCGAGTTCGTCGGCCTGGTCGGGGAGTCCGGCTCGGGCAAGTCCACCCTCGGCTTCGCACTGACCGGCCTGAGCAAGCCGCCCGCCCACATCGAGAAGGGCCGCATCCTCTTCGGCGGCACGGACATCGCCAGCCTCGACGCTGAGCAGCTGCGCGAACAGCGCCACGGCGGCATCGCCATGGTGCTGCAGTCCGGCATGAACGCGCTGAACCCGGTGCGCAGCATCCGCAACCACTTCGTCGACATCTTCCGCGCCCACGGGCACGTCGAACGCTCCCAGTGGGCCGCGCGGGCCACCGAACTGATCTGCAAGGTCGAGCTCACCCCGCAGGTGCTCGACCGGTTCCCCGGCGAGCTCTCCGGCGGCATGCGCCAGCGGGTGTCGATCGCCCTGGCGCTGTCCCTCGAACCCGAGCTGATGGTCTTCGACGAACCCACCACGGCGCTGGACGTGCTGGTGCAGCACGCCGTGATGAACACCATCATCGAGCTGCAGAAGCGGGAGAACTTCACCGCGATCCTGATCAGCCACGACCTGGGCATCGTGCTCGAATCGGCCCAGCGCGTCATGGTCATGCACGAGGGCCGCATCGTCGAGGATGCGCCGGCCCGGCAGATCCTGGAGAACCCGCAGGCCCCGTACACCCGGATGCTGCTCTCGCACTACGCCGATCCCCGAGCCGAGGTGGTGGAACTGCCCGGTTTCGCCGACCGGCAGCAGCGGACGGCGAACGGCGCGGCCCGCGCCGACGGGGCCACCCATGCGCCGACGGTGTCGCCGCGCACCCGGCGCACCGACCAGCCCAGCATGATCGTTCAGAACGTGTCGAAGGTCTACCCGGCGCCGCGCCGGGGGGAAGCCCCGGTGCGCGCCGTCGACGACGTGTCGTTCACCCTCGAACCCGGCTCGGCGCTGGCCCTGGTCGGCGCCTCCGGCAGTGGCAAGTCCACCATTGCCAAGCTCATCACGGCGGTGGAGAAGCCCACCAGCGGCCGCATCCGCTTCGGTGACCTCGACGTGGGCACGCTGAACCGCCGGCACTTCCGCCGGCTGCACCGCGACGTGCAGATGGTCTTCCAGGATCCATACTCCGCCCTCAACCCGCTGCACACCGTGGAGTACGCGCTCACCCGGCCGGTGATCAACTTCACCGGCCTGCACGGCACCGAGGCCCGCCGCCGGGTGCTCGAGCTGCTCGACATCGTGGGCCTGAACCCGGTGGAGGAATTCGCGGCCAAGCTGCCGCACCAGCTCTCCGGCGGTCAGCGCCAGCGGGTGGTCATCGCCCGGGCACTGGCCAGCGACCCGCAGGTGATCATCGCCGACGAACCGGTCTCGATGCTCGACGTGTCACTGCGCGCCGGAGTGCTCGCCCTGCTCGAAGACCTGCGCGAACAGTGGGGCGTGAGCCTGCTCTACATCACCCACGACCTGCTCTCCGCCCGGGTGGTCACCGACAACATCATGGTGCTCAACGGCGGCGCCGTCGTCGAGCGGGGCAACACCGCCGATGTGCTGCGCAATCCGCAGGACGACTACACCATCCGGCTGCTCGACGCGATCCCCAACCCGCGCAAGGACGTGGCGTGACCGCGCCGTTCGGCCGGCTCGCCCTGGCCCCCGAGCTCGAGCACTTCACCGTCCAGACCGGGGCCGGTCCGCTCACGGCGTTCCGGGTGTCACCGGTCGGGCAGCGCCGCGGTGTGGCCCTGCTGGTGCCCGGGTTCACCGGCTCGAAGGAAGACTTCCGGCTGCTCTTGCCGCTCATCGCGGCCCACGGCTGGGAGGTCGTGAGCTACAGCCAGCGCGGCCAGGCCGACTCGGCCGCCCCGGCGGGGGTGGAGAACTATCGCCTCGACAACTTCGCCGCGGATGCCGTGGACGTCGCCCGCGCCATCGGCGGCGGCGACCCGGTGCACCTGGTGGGCCACAGCCTCGGCGGCCTCGTCGCCCGGGCGGCGCTGCTTCGCGGCCCGGCCCTGTTCGCCGACCTCACTCTGCTCTGCTCCGGCCCGGGCGGCCGGCCCCGCTCGCATGAGGCCGACGCCCTGCTGGTCGCCGAACACGGCACGCTGGCCCTCTGGGCGCTCGACCACCCCGCCGGCACCACACTCACGCCGGAGGACGAATTCACCCGCGACCGGTTCAGCGCCTCCTCGGTGGACAACTACCTGGGCTGTGCGTTGATCCTGCAGACCGCCGCCGACACCTCCGCCCGGGTGCGCGCGACCGGGGTGCCCACCCTGGTGGCGCACGGCGACACCGACGACGCCTGGCCGATTGCCGCCCAGCGCCGAATGGCCGAGCAACTCGGCGCCCGGTACCGGGTGATCCCGCAGGCGGGACACCTGCCCAACCTCGACAATCCCGGCTTCACGGCCGCGATGCTCAACGATTTCTGGGCCACCACGGGATAGCGCCCCGGTTCCCACCCACGTTCTGCACCCGCACGACCGCAACCCCCAAGGAGATCCTCCATGCTCACTTTCCCGAACGGCTTCCTGTGGGGCGCCGCAACGGCCGCCCACCAGATCGAGGGCAACAACGTTAACAGCAACTGGTGGCCCAAGGAACACGCCCCAGGCACCACCATGGTCGAACCCTCCGGGGACGCCGCCGACAGTTTCCACCGCTACCGCGAGGACATCAAGCTGCTCGCCGACCTGGGCCTGGACTCCTACCGGTTCAGCATCGAGTGGGCCCGCATCGAGCCCGAGCGCGGCTTCACCTCGCGCTCGGCGGTCGACCACTACCGCCGCATGGTCGACACCTGCCATGAGTTCGGCATCGAGCCGATCGTGACGCTGATGCACTTCACGGTGCCGCGCTGGTTCGAGAACGATGGCTTCTGGCGTGCCAACGATGCCGCCGACCTGTTCGCCCGGTACACCGAACTCGCCCTGCCCGTCGTGGCCGAGGGCGTGAACTACGTCTGCACCATCAACGAGCCCAATATCGCTGCCATGCTGGCCGGCGGGGAGGACGCCGCCAACCTGGTGGCGCACGGCCTGCCCGACCCCGACCTGCAGGTGGCGGATGCGCTGTTCCTCGCGCACCAGCGCTCCCGCGAGGTCCTCAGCCAGGTGACCGGCCTGAAGACCGGCTGGACCATCGCGACCCAGGCCTTCGTGGCCGTGGACGAAGAGGGCGCAGACGAGAAGCTCGCCGAATACGCCTACCCCCGGGAGGACTGGTACCTGGAGAACGTGAAGGGGGACGACTTCATCGGTGTGCAGGCCTACACGCGTACCTTCATCGGGGCGGAGGGCCCCCGGCCCGTCGCCGAGGGCGTGGAGACGACCCTGACCGGCTGGGAGTTCTTCCCGCCGGCCGCCGGCATCGGCGTGCGCGCCGCCTGGGAGCTAACCGACCACGTACCCGTGATGGTCACCGAGAACGGCATCGCCACCGCGGACGACACTCGTCGCATCGCCTACACCCAGGGCGCCCTCGAGGGGCTGCACGCCTGCATCGACGACGGCATCACCCTGCTCGGCTACTTGCACTGGTCGGCGCTGGACAATTACGAGTGGGCCTCCGGCTTCGCGCCCACCTTCGGCCTGATCGGCTGGGACAAGCAGACCTTCGCCCGCACCCCCAAGCCCAGCGCCAGCTGGCTCGGCGAGGTCGCCCGCCGCAACGGCCTCGAGGCGACGCCGGCTCCCGCCCTCTAACTGTTGCCGAACCGGACAATTGCGCCTGGTGCGCCGGGTGCAATTGTCCGCACGGGCAACAGTTGTGGCGGGGCGGGTCAGACGAAGCGCTCGAGGACCGTGCCGTCGCGCACCCGTTCGACGCGCTTGACGTGCTTGGCGATGTCCCGCACGCCGCGGTACACCGCGAGCTCGGCCACATCCACCACCTTGGTCGAGGCGTGCGCGCGGGTCGGATGCCTGAACTCCTCGATGGACGTGAAGCTGTCCCGCCCGCGCTGCTCGGCGCTGAACCGCTGGGCGAAGCCGGTGTTCACGGTCGTGAGCTCGATGTCGTCCTCGTGCGCGGCCACCAGGCTGCGGGTATCCACGGTGATCACGGTGTGGGCGTCGTCCCGGTAGGAGCGGGCCGAGAGCAGCTCGTCCAGGCGCGCCTTCTGCAGGAAGAAGAAGACCCGGTCGTTGAGCATCGCGTACCACTCGCCGGGGGAGAGGTCGTCCAGCGCGGCGGCCAGCGAGGACTCGTGCATGGCCTTCTGGTGCCGGATGAGAGCGGTGCCGTAGACCGGGTGCGTCAGCTCGATGGACTCGCCCCGGCGCTTGCTGAGGATCGCGGCCTGGGGAGCCCCCTGCCGCACACCCCAGCGGGTCACGAGCGATGAGATGCTGAGCAGCCCGTGCCGTTCGATCGACGGCCATGCCCCATCCGCTGCCACGTGGTAGAGCTCGGGATAGAGCCGGATCAGGTCCTTGGAGAGCACGGGGCAAGCGTACCGCGCGGGGGCGGGCGCGAGAGGTTCACCGTAGGGCGAGCACCGACCCGAGGAGGCGCGGCGGGCTGGTGAAGTAGACGATCCCGTCGCGGTGGGCCAGCGCGGAGTTGGATTCCGGTTGCAGAACGCTGCCGAACGCGTCGCCGGAGTCCGTGGCCCCCGCGCCCAGCAGGTCCGTGCGGGTAGCCTCCCACGTGGCCTGGTCGCTCGGCCACTGCGCGTACCAGGCTTCGAGATCGGTGTTGGGCTTCCGCCACAGGCACCGGATGCCGTCGGCGGCCATCAGGGTGTCCAGGTTCGCGTTCGGCGATGCCTCGCGCACCGTCAGCCCGTCCGTTTCGAACTGGGCGTACTCGGCGGCGTCGAACACCGTGTCGCAGCTGGCCGGATCCACCGCGGGAGCAGGAGACTCGGCCGGGTCGGCCGTCGGCGTGGCTAAGGCGGAGGTGGCCGGGCCGGCAGACGGGGAGGCCGAGACCGTGGGCGTCGGACTGCTCGTGCCGGCGGTGGCCGGGGGAGCGTCGGCCGTCGGTGTCGCCGCGCATCCGGCGACGATCACCGCGAGGGCGACCGTGCCGATCATGCTGCTGATCCGAGTGCTGGTTCGAGTGGTGCCGGTTCGCTGAACTCCCCATATCCCCATAGCCACAACCTACGCCTCTCCGGGCGTTATCCGCGCTGATCGAGGAATAACGGTGGGCGCGCGGACCGCCGCCGCTACAGGTCGAAGGCCAGCCGCAGGCCTAGGGCGATCATGACCACCGCGATGACGGCATCAAGCACCCGCCAGGCCCCGGGGCGGGCGAAGACCGGGCGCAGCAGCCGGGCACCGAAACCGAGGCCGGCGAACCAGAGCAGGCTGCCCACCATGGCGCCGCCGGCCCACCACCAGCGCTCGGCCGCATCCTGCTGCGAGGCCACGGCGCCCAGGAACACCACCGTGTCCAGGTAGACGTGCGGGTTGAGCCAGGTGAGGGCGAGGACCGTGGTGACCGCCAGGCCGGTGCCGACGCCGATTCCCGCGGGTGCGCCCGTGCGCGTGCGGAGTCCGCCCGTGACGTTCGTGGCCGGGGCCGCCATGCCGGACGGTGTCGGCTGCGGATCTTCCGGCAGGACGAGCGCTCCGGGCCGCACGGCGCGCCGGGCGGCCCACAGGCCGTAGCCGATCAGGAACAGGGCCCCGAGGATCCGCACGACCACCATGACCGCCGGCGCCGTCGTCACCAGCGCTCCCATTCCGAGTACGCCCGCCAGGATCAGTACCGCGTCCGAGACGGCGCAGATCACCACGACCGGAACGATGACCCGGTTGCGGCCCTCGATGCCCACCCGCAGGACGAACGCATTCTGGGCGCCGATGGCGACGATGAGCGAGAGGCCGGTCACAAGCCCGAGCAGGGCGGGCAGGAGGGTGGTCGCGGGGGTCATTCCTCCACGGTAGGCAGCACCGGGCGTGCAGTCCAGCTACGGTTTCTGATGATGCGTAAGCTGAGCTTATGCAACGGTTCACGCTCGACCAGCTCAGCACCCTGCGCGCCCTGGTCGAAGACGGCACCTTCGAGAAGGCGGCCCGGCGGCTGCACATCACGGCGTCCGCTGTCTCCCAGCGCGTCAAGGCCATGGAGCAGTCCGCCGGCCGGGTGCTCGTGCAGCGCACCACGCCCGTGGCCCTGACCGGGGCCGGCAGCGTCGTGCTGCGCTACGCCCGGCAGGTGGAGCTGCTCGAGGCCGACACCCTGCGTTCGCTGCAGGAGGGCGGCGCGACCGGTGCGGCCGTGCCGATCTCGCTCGCCGTGAACGCGGACAGCCTGGCCACCTGGTTCCTCGGCGCGCTCGCCGGGGTGGCCGAGGACCTCGACCTCGCCGTCGACCTGCACCGGGAGGACCAGGAGCACACCGTGTCTCTGCTCCGCTCCGGCGCGGTCATGGCCGCGGTCACCTCCAGCCGCGAGCCGATCCAGGGCTGCGTCACCGAGCCGCTGGGCCGGATGCGCTACCGTGCCGTCGCCACGCCGGCCTTCGTCCGGCGTCGCCTGGCCGGCGGCCTCGCCGCGCTGGCCGAGGCGCCCGTGGTCACGTTCGACCGCAACGACGACCTGCAGGATGCCTTCCTGCGGTCCCAGGGCGCCCGGCCCGGCGCCGCGGCGCGGCACGTGATCCCCGCCTCGAACGACTTCGCCCGCGCCGTGCTGATGGGGCTGGGCTGGGGCGTGTTGCCCGAGCAGCAGTGTCTGGCCGAACTCAACGACGGCACGCTGGTGCAGCTCGCTGCGGAGCATCCGGTGGACGTGCCGCTCTACTGGCAGCGCTGGAACCTGTCCTCACCGCTGCTGGACGCGGTGTCGGCCGCGGTACGGGAGTGCGCCGCGCGGGAGCTGCTGCCGCTGACCGCCTGACCCGCCGGTGCATTCCAGCTACAGGTCCGTGTGCGCGAGCGGGGTGCCGCTCTGGCTCGCCCGGATCTCGACGCTGCGGATCTGGTCCCTGCTCACGTCGGTCGACGCGGCGAGGTTCTCGGTGCTCGGGCTCGTCGCCGTCCAGGTCGCGAGCACCGTGGAGACGCCGGACCGGTCGGTCATGACCATGTCGTAGTCCTGGGGCCCGTTGTCCTTCCACAGTTCGTTGAGGTACACGCAGGACCAATCGAACCGGGTTCCCCAGTCGGTCTCGGTGATGGTGAGGGCGGCGGTGAGTGCGTCGGCCTCCAGCGGCTCCATCGCCACGACCTGGGTCGGCTCGGAGCCCGGCGTAGCGGGGGCGCCGTGGTTTCGGCCGGCCCCGCCGCCACGGCGGGGGCGCCGGCCAGGGTCGCCCCGAGCAGCCC
>NZ_JAODBG010000053.1 GCF_025463825.1 Cryobacterium sp. | reverse complement strand
GCTTGTCCTTGACCTCATCCACCGACTTCTGACCGAAGTTGCGGATGTTCATCAGCTGGGTCTCCGAGAGGGCGACCAGTTCGCTGACGTTGTTGATGCCTTCGCGCTTGAGGCAGTTGTACGAGCGCACGGACAGATCGAGGTCTTCGATCGGCACGGACAGCTCGGTCGAGAGGACGGCGTCGACCGGCGCGGGGCCGATCTCAATGCCCTCAGCGGCGGTGTTCAGCTCGCGCGCCAGACCGAACAGCTCGGTCAGCGTACGACCGGCGGATGCGATGGCGTCACGGGGCGAGATAGCCGACTTGGTCTCCACGTCAACGACGAGGCGGTCGAAGTCGGTGCGCTCACCGGCACGAGTTGCCTCGACACGGTAGGTCACCTTGAGAACCGGCGAGTAGATCGAGTCGACCGGAATCTGGCCGGCCTCGGAGTACTCGTTGCGGTTCTGGGTGGCCGACACGTAGCCGCGGCCACGCTCGATGGTCAGTTCGAGTTCGAACTTCGCCTTGTCGTTCAGGGTGGCGATGACGAGCTCGGGGTTGTGGACCTCCACGCCGGCCGGAGCCGAGATGTCGGCGGCCGTGACCTGGCCCGAGCCCTGCTTGCGCAGATACGCGGTGATCGGCTCGTCGTGCTCGCTCGAGATGACCAGACCCTTGATGTTCAGGATGATCTCAGTGACATCTTCCTTGACCCCGGGAACGGTGCTGAACTCGTGGAGCACTCCATCGATACGGATGCTGGTGACAGCAGCGCCGGGAATCGAGGAAAGCAGGGTGCGGCGCATCGAGTTGCCGAGGGTGTAGCCGAAGCCAGGCTCGAGGGGTTCGATGACGAACCGGGACCGGAACTCCGAAATGTTCTCTTCGGTGAGCGTGGGGCGCTGTGCGATAAGCACTATTGATTCCTTTCGGCGAAGTGTCCGCTATATGACACTTGTTGGCGAGTTGTTAAGTTGTGTGTCTCGACGATCCCGCTCGGGGCCGTCGCGGTGAACGGCGAGTGAGCCTGCCCGGATCTAGCGATCCGAACAAGCCCAAACGCCAGTCACTGAAAGGAATTAAACGCGGCGACGCTTCGGCGGACGGCAGCCGTTGTGGGCCTGGGGCGTCACGTCGTTGATCGAACCGACCTCGAGGCCGGCGGCCTGCAGCGAACGGATAGCCGTTTCGCGGCCTGAACCCGGTCCCTTGACGAAAACGTCGACCTTTTTCATGCCGTGCTCCTGGGCCTGGCGGGCTGCGGACTCCGCAGCCAGCTGAGCGGCGAACGGGGTCGACTTGCGCGAACCCTTGAAGCCGACTCCACCTGAGGACGCCCAGCTGATGACCGCACCGGTGGTGTCGGTGATCGAGAAGTTGGTGTTGTTGAAGGTGGACTTGATGTGAGCCTGGCCCACAGCAATGTTCTTCTTTTCTTTCTTACGCGGCTTCCGTACGGCCGACTTGGGTGCTGCCATGATTTCTCCTGAATCCTAAAGGCGAGACGGGCTAGGCGAAGGCCTAGCGCGCCTTCTTCTTGCCGGCTACGGTGCGCTTCGGGCCCTTGCGGGTGCGAGCGTTGGTCTTGGTGCGCTGGCCGCGGACGGGCAGGCCCTTGCGGTGACGAATACCCTCGTAGCTGCCGATCTCGACCTTGCGGCGGATGTCAGCGGCAACTTCGCGTCGAAGGTCACCCTCGATCTTGAAGGTTCCTTCGATGTAGTCGCGGAGCTGGACGAGCTGGTCGTCGGTCAGGTCCTTGACTCGGATGTTGCCATCGATCTGGGTGTCGGCGAGGGTCTTGAGGGCCCTCGTGCGGCCAACACCGAAAATGTAAGTAAGTGCAACTTCCACGCGCTTATCGCGCGGAATGTCTACGCCGGCTAGACGTGCCATTGTGGCTTCTCCTGTGGGATGGGTGGAGGTCTGTAACAGCGCCTGTGCATCGGCCTCCGACCGATGGTGTCGCCCCGAAGGGTTCCCGGCACTGCTATGTATTCAGTTGTAGGTCGAGGCATAGCTCGACCAGCGGTAGATCTCGGCTACCCGACCATCGCTGGTCGAGCTTGTCGAGACCCATCTCTGGTGTGGCTAGCCCTGACGCTGCTTGTGACGCGGGTTCTCGCAAATGACCATCACGTTGCCGTTACGGCGGATGACCTTGCACTTGTCACAGATCTTTTTGACGCTGGGCTTGACCTTCATGGTGTGTCCTTGTAATCGCTGTCTTCGTACCCTCGGAACGCCGCGGGCCGTTACTTACAGCAGTCGTTACTTGTAGCGGTAGACGATCCGGCCACGGGTCAGGTCGTACGGGCTCAACTCAACGATCACGCGGTCCTCTGGGAGGATGCGGATGTAGTGCTGACGCATCTTGCCGGAAATGTGGGCAAGAACTTTGTGGCCGTTGGTCAACTCAACACGAAACATCGCGTTGGGAAGAGCTTCGACTACTGCGCCCTCAATCTCGATGACACCGTCTTTTTTGGCCATAACTCACTATCGCTAAAGTATTGATTGCTGGTCGTGCGTGGATTGTGGCAGTCAGACACGCCAATAAAGGCGGTGTTAGACACCAAGGATTTATCCTATGCTATGTAATTGCCTTTTGGCAATTCATGCCTATACTCTGCGGGCCGCCTGAACGACGTCCAACAGGTCTGCGTAGAGCGGATGCGTGGGCTCCAGTCCGCAGACCTCCGCGACGATGGTCTCGGCCGAGTCGGCTCCGAGCATCCGCTTCAGTTCGACGCTCTGTTCGTCGTCGGCCACGTCGAAGCGCAGCGCCGCCGCGATCGCTTCGAGCAGCGCCACCGGGCGGGTGCCGCGCTCGGCGATTTCAGCGGCCGGGCCGATGAAGCGCTCGTGCCGGCTGAGCTTCCGCAGCGGCTGGCGGCCGACGCGCTCGACGGTGTCGGGCAGGGACGGGTTCGCGAAGCGACCCAGGATCTTCTCCCGGTAGGCGCGCTGGGTGGCCTCGTCGAGGCCGTGCTTGGCCACCAGCAGGGCGCTGGTCTCCTCGAGCACCCGGCGGGCGCCGTCGGCGACCGAGGGCACCAGGAGGGCCTCGGAGAGTTTGGAGACGCCGGCCTGGGTGCCGAGGTAGGCCACCGTGGCGTGTCCGGTGTTCACCGTGAAGAGCTTCCGCTCGATGTAGGGCGCGAGGTCCTCCACGAAGGTGGCGCCGGGGATCACCGGCGGAGTACCGCCGAAGGCGGGGCTTTCGATGACCCACTCGGAGAAGCCCTCGACGGTGACGTCGATGCCAGCGTCCGCGGCCTGGCCGGGAACGATGCGGTCGACGGCCGTGTTGGCGAAGGCCACCCGGCTTTCCAGGGCCGCCCGGTCACCGTCCGGCACGTTTGCCCAGACCTGCTCGGCGAGCACGTCGGTGGCGTTGATGGCGTTTTCGCAGGCCATCACGGCCAGCGGCGGCAGCCCGGCAGCGCGGCGGGCGAGGCCCGCCGCGATGACCGGGGCCACGAACCGCAGCACGGTGGGGCCGACGGCGGTGGTGACGGCATCTGCCGTGGCGATCTCGTTGATGAGATCGTCCTCGGAAGTGGAACTGTTGAGGGCGCGGAAGTTGTCGACCACCTTGTCGGTGGGGGTCTCCCCCGCCTCATGCACCGTGTAGGACGGTGCCTGCTGCAGAGCCTCAATGAGGGGAGCATTCACATCGGCGAAGACAACCTCATATCCGGCCTCGTGAAGCAGGAGACCTACGAAGCCGCGGCCGATATTGCCCGCGCCGAAGTGAATGGCTTTCATTCTGCGTTTACCTCCTCGAGCAGGGCGAAGATCTCGTCCTGCGAACCTGCGTCGATCAGTTTCTGTACTTCGTCCTCGTCGGAGAAGACGACGGCGATCTTGGAGAGGATCTCCAGGTGTTCGTTGTTGAGGCCGGCGATGCCGACCGCGAACTTGACGGGCTGGCCGTTCCAGTCGATCGGCTCGGTGTACCGCACCAGCGAGAGGGCCGACCGGACGATCGACTCCTTCGCGTCATTGGTGCCGTGCGGGATCGCGAGGAAGTTGCCCATGTAGGTCGAGACGGATCTCTCGCGCTCGAACATCGAGTCGACGTACTCCTGCTTGACCGCTCCGGCGGCGACCAGCAACGCGCCGGCCTCCCGGATGGCCTCGTCGCGGGTGGTGGCCGTGCCGTCGGCCACCACGTTCTGCGGTTCCAGAATGCTCTGGGTCATTACTTGGTCACTTCCTCGTTTGCGCCCTGCAGGGACTGCACGACCTCGTCGTACTTCGGGCTGTTCATAAAGTTCTCCACCGACACGTGCACCGACTTGGGGCTCTTGCCGCGGGCCCGGTCCGTCAGGTCCTGGTGGGTGATCACGAGGTCGGCGGTGCCGTCGAGGTTCGCGATGGCCTGGTTGGTCACCGTGACCCCTTCGATGCCGGCCTTCTTGATCTTGTTGCGCAGCACCGAGGCGCCCATGGCGCTGGAGCCCATTCCGGCGTCGCAGGCGAAGACGATGTTCTTCACCGAGGTGCCGGGGGTGGCGGCCGAGGCGCCGAGGTTGCCCAGCACCGAGCTGGCCTTACCCTTGTTCGCTTCGGTCTTGGCGATGGCGGCGGCCAGCTCGTTGTCGTTCTCAGCGGCCAGGTCCTTCTTGCGGCTGGCGCGGAGGATGACCGCACCGATCGCGAAGGAGACACCGGCGGATGCGATGACCGAGAGGATGACTCCGACGAAGTCGCTGCCGGGGGTCTGGGCCAGCACCGCGAGGATGCTGCCGGGCGAGGCGGGGGCGCGCAGGCCGGTCTGGAATGCGACGTTCACGGCAACGCCGGTCATGCCACCACCGATGGCGGCGAGGATCATCATCGGCTTCATCAGCACGTACGGGAAGTAGATCTCGTGGATGCCACCGAGGAACTGGATGATGATCGCGCCGGGTGCACTGGCGCGGGCCAGGCCGACGCCGAAGAACGAGAACGCGAGCAGGATGCCCAGGCCGGGGCCGGGGTTCGCCTCGAGCAGGAAGAGGACGGACTTGCCGGCATCCTGGACCTGCTGCACACCGATGGGGGTGAGCACGCCGTGGTTGATGGCGTTGTTGAGGAAGAGGACCTTGCCCGGTTCGATGAAGATCGACGCGATCGGCAGCAGGCCGTTGCCGATCAACCAGTCCACGACGGTCTCGAGGAAGGCGCTCAGACCGGTGACCAGCGGGGCGATTCCGAAGAACGCACCCAGGGCCAGGGCGAAGCCGAGGATGCCGGCGGAGAAGTTGTCCACCAGCATCTCGAACCCGGGCTTGATCTTGCCTGCCCAGATCTTGTCGACCTTCATCAGGATCCAGGCGGACAGAGGTCCGACGATCATCGCGCCGATGAACATGGGGATCGAGCTGCCCACGATGACGCCCATGGTGGCGATCGAGGCGATCACGCCGCCGCGGGTGCCGTAGACCATCCGGCCGCCGGTGTTGGCGATCAGCAACGGCAGTAGGTACAAGATCATCGGGTCGACGAGCGAGCTCAGGGTCTCGTTCGGGGTCCACCCGGTGGGGATGAAGAAGGCGGTGATGATGCCCCACGCGATGAACGCCGCGATGTTGGGCATGATCATGCCGCTCAGGAAGGTGCCGAAGGCTTGTACGTGAACCCTCGCGCCCTTCTTCTCGGTGACAGACGTCGTTGTCATTTCTGTATACCTCTCTCGGGGGTGAGCACGGTCGGAGCCGCGCTGTCAGGGGTGGGGTTGGTGTAACTGTGTGCGATTGCGGTTGCCGCGGCGCGGGCGGATGCCGCACCGTCGGATTTCACAGCAGCTTCGGCGAGTTGCCGAGCCTGCTCGAGTGTGAAGTCGGCCAGCGAGGCCCGAACGTCGGCGAGGGCCGAAGCCGACATCGACAAGGTGGTGGCGCCAAGGCCCACGAGCACGACGGCGAGCAGCGGGTCGGCCGCGGCCTCACCGCAGACGCCAACGGGCTTGCCCTGCGCTCGG
This sequence comes from Cryobacterium sp., assembly GCF_025463825.1. GTDB lineage: Bacteria > Actinomycetota > Actinomycetes > Actinomycetales > Microbacteriaceae > Cryobacterium. Next base: position 2,124 of record NZ_JAODBG010000053.1, on the reverse strand, counting down.
CCGGCGGCACCGACCTCGCCGACCAGGCGCAGCACCGCGGGGTGCCACGGGTCCTGGAACCCGGCGACGGACCCGAGCATGCGGTCGGCCGCGAGGGTGTACTGGGTGAGGTCGTTGGTGCCGATCGACGCGAAGTCGGCGTGCGCCAGGATCCGGTCGGCCAGAAGCGCGGCGCTGGGCACCTCGACCATGACGCCGGCGGTCTTCAGGCCCAGGTCATGGGCGAGGCCGGTGAAGTACCGGGTCTCCTCCACGGTGGACACCATCGGTGCCATCACCCACAGGTCGGCGTCGGTGGCGGCGTCGGCTTCGGCGAGGGCGGTGAGCTGCTCCCGGAGGATGTCCTCGCTGGCGCGCAGGGCCCGCAGCCCGCGCAGGCCAAGGGCGGGGTTCTCCTCCGCCGCGTCGTTGAGGAACGCGAGCGGCTTGTCGGCGCCGGCGTCGAGCGCCCGCACGACGACCTTGCGGCCGGGGAATTCGCGCAGCATCCGCTCGTACTGCTCGCGCTGCTGGGTCACGGTGGGTGCGGAGGTGGAGTCGAGGAAGAGGAACTCGGTGCGGAACAGTCCCACGCCTTCTGCGCCGAGGGCGACGGCCTTGGCGGCGCCGTCGGCGTTGCCGAGGTTGGCCAGCAACGGCACGCTGGTGCCGTCCTTCAGCCGGCCGGGGCCGATCGGGGCGAGGGCACGAGCGGCGCGGGCGACGATGCGTGCCCGGGCGTCATCGAGCTGCTTGGCGGTGGGTGCCAGGAGCACGATGCCGTTGGCGGCGTCAATGATGACCTCGTCGCCGTCGGCGAGCTGGGCGGCGGCGTGGGTGCCGACGATCGCGATGATCGACTTCTCCCGGGCGAGGATGGCGGTGTGCGAGGTGGGTCCGCCGTCGATGGTGATCAGGCCGAGCACCTTGTCGAGGTTGAGCAGTGCCGTGTCGGCGGGAGCGAGGTCGCGGGCGACGAGCACGAACGGCTCGGCCGGGTCGGGCACGCCGGGGGCGGGCAGGCCCACCAGGTCGGAGATGACCCGCTGGGCGACGTCGTCGAGGTCGGCGGCGCGTTCGCCGAGGTAGCCACCCAGGGCGAGCAGCTGGTCGCGGAACGCGGCGAACGCCTCGAACACGGCCCGCTCGGCGGTCTGGTGCTTGTGCAGCCGGGCGGTGACCTCCTCGACGAGGGTCGGATCCTCGGCCATCATGGCCTGCGCCTCGAGCACCTCCTGGGCGGTGCCGCCGGCGCGCTCGCCCCGGGCTTCGAGGTCCTCGGCCACGGTGTGCATCGACGCGGTGGCCCGGGCCAGTTCGGCGTCGGGGTCGAGGGTACTGCGGGCGGTGGCGGGTTCCGGCAACGGTTCGGGCATGCGCAGCACCCGGCCGATGGCGACACCCTGGCCGATCCCGATTCCCTGCAGTTCGATCATGACCGGGCCGGCTTACGCATCGTGGTCGGTGAGGAGGAGCTCGGAGAGTTCGTCGAGGACGGTGTCGGCGTTGTCACCGTCGGTGCTGAGGGTGACGCTGTCGCCGTGGTTGATGCCGAGGGAGATCACGCCGAGGATGCTCGCGGCGTTGACCGCCTTGCCGTCGCCCTTCTGCAGGGTGACCGGTGCCCCGGCGGCCGCGGCGGCCTTGGTGAAGAGCTTCGCGGGCCGGGCGTGCAGCCCGTGCGTCGATCCGATCAGTACGGTGCGAACAGCCATCTTCTCTGCCTTTCCATCATGCGGGGATCGACACCCGGGCCTCGGTCAAGGCCCCGGCTCACTTCGGGCGGCCGGCAGCGCCGGCACATAATCGGGGGGGGTGGAGCGGGTGACGGGCTGGGTCACACCCAGGAACGTTCGTGTTCGGCAGCCAGGGCCAAATCGAGGGCCTCGTCGCCGTCCCGCGCCGCGAACACCGAGCCCGGCAGCAGGGCCACGCCCACGCCCCGGGTCTTGGCCTGGGCGCTGATGCGTCCATAGCGGGGGGCCAGGTGCGGTCCGATCAGGAGAACGTCGATGGTGTCCAGGGAGGCCGGCAGGTCGGCTTCGCTTCCGGCGACGACCGTGAGGGTGAGCCCTCGGGTCTTGCCGGTGGTGCGCAACCGGTGCGCGACGAACGCGCTGGATGCCCCGGCGCCGCAAACGATGA
>NZ_JAODBG010000007.1 GCF_025463825.1 Cryobacterium sp. | reverse complement strand
AAGCGCACTCCCCCACCCGCCACTGGCCTGTCGTCGCTGACCGCGAGCACGAACATACCAGTGTCGCCCTGCAGGTCGTGGCTGGGTTCATCCGCCATCGCCGAGTCGACCTCGGCCGGCAGCGCCGCACGGCCCCAGTACCGCCCGACGATGCATGTCGGTCAGCCCATCGAGAACGAGAAGAGGCGCCCCAGCCTGAGCTGGAGCGCCTCGTCGTGCGTGTCACGAGCTAGTCGTGGTCGCCGATCTCGGCGAGGCGGGTGGCCTCGTCTGCGGTGATGCAGGAGTCGATGACGGCATCCAGGGCGCCGTTCATCACGGTGTCCAGGTTGTACGCCTTGTAACCGGTGCGGTGGTCCGCGATCCGGTTCTCCGGGAAGTTGTACGTGCGAATGCGCTCTGACCGGTCCATTGTGCGGATCTGGCCCTTGCGCACCAGCGAGGCGGCCTCGTCGATCTCTTCCTGCTGCCGGGCGAGGACGCGAGCGCGGAGCACCCGCATACCCGCTTCCTTGTTCTGCAGCTGGCTCTTCTCGTTCTGCATCGCCACCACGATCCCGGTGGGGAGATGGGTGATACGCACGGCGGAGTCGGTGGTGTTGACCGACTGGCCGCCGGGGCCGCTGGAACGGTAGACGTCGATCTTGAGGTCGTTGGGGTGCAGCTCGACCTCTTCGGGCTCATCGACCTCGGGGAAGACGAGAACGCCCGCCGCCGAGGTATGGATGCGTCCCTGCGACTCGGTGGCCGGCACCCGCTGGACGCGGTGCACACCACCCTCGTACTTGAGGTGCGCCCAGACGCCCTCAGCGGGGTCAGCCGAGTTGCCCTTGATGGCCAACTGGATGTCCTTGATACCGCCGAGGTCGCTGGTGGTCTGCTCGATGATCTCGGTCTTCCAGCGCTTGGACTCCGCGTAGTGCAGGTACATGCGCAGGAGGTCGGCGGCGAACAGTGCGGATTCCGCACCGCCCTCCCCCATCTTGATCTCCATGATCACGTCGCGGGCATCGAGCGGGTCACGCGGGATCAGCAGGCGGCGCAGCTTTTCGGCTGCGGCCTCCAGCTGGTCGACCAGCCCGGGGATCTCCTCCGCGAACGAGTCGTCTTCGTCGGCGAGTTCCCGGGCGGCGTCGAGATTGTCGCCAATCTCCTTCCACTCCACCCACGCCGCGATGATGCGGCTGAGCTCGGCGTAACGCCGGTTGACCTTCTTGGAACGGGCGGGGTTCGCGTGCAACTCCGGGTCCGCCAGCTGGGACTGCAGCTCATCGTGCTCAGCCTGCAGAGTCAGGACAGACTCGAACATCAGTGATCCTTGTCTGACCCGTTCGGGGTCGGCATCGACTTCTGAACCTGCATCAGGAACTCGACGTTGGACGAGGTCTCCTTCAGCCGGCCCAGGATGACCTCGAGCGCCTGCTGCTGCTCGAGTCCGGCCAGCGCACGGCGCAGCTTCCAGGTGATCTTGACCTCATCGGCGCTCATCAGCATTTCTTCGCGGCGGGTGCCGGATGCGTTGACGTCGACGGCCGGGAAGATCCGCTTGTCGGCCAGGTGGCGCGACAGGCGCAGCTCCATGTTGCCGGTGCCCTTGAACTCCTCGAAGATGACCTCGTCCATCTTGGACCCGGTTTCCACCAGCGCGGAGGCGAGGATGGTGAGCGAGCCACCGTTCTCGATGTTGCGGGCAGCGCCGAAGAAGCGCTTGGGCGGGTACAGCGCGGATGCGTCCACTCCACCGGAGAGGATGCGGCCGCTCGGCGGGGCCGTCAGGTTGTAGGCGCGGCCGAGGCGCGTGATCGAGTCGAGCAGCACGACGACGTCGTGGCCCAGCTCGACGAGGCGCTTGGCACGCTCGATGGCGAGCTCGGCGACCGTGGTGTGGTCTTCGGCGGGGCGGTCGAAGGTGGAGGCGATGACCTCACCCTTCACCGTGCGCTGCATGTCGGTGACCTCTTCGGGGCGCTCGTCGACCAGGACGACCATGAGGTGGACCTCGGGGTTGTTCGTGGCGATGGCGTTGGCGATCTGCTGCATGACGATGGTCTTGCCGGCCTTGGGCGGCGCGACGATCAGACCACGCTGGCCCTTGCCGATCGGCGCGACGAGGTCGATGATGCGCTGGGTCAGCTTGCCCGGCTCGGTCTCGAGGCGCAGGCGCTCCTGCGGGTAGAGCGGGGTGAGCTTCTGGAACTCGACGCGGGTGGCGGCTTCCTCAACCGTCAGGCCGTTGATGGAGTCGACCTTGACGATCGCGTTGTACTTCTGGCGGCCGCTCTGGTCGCCCTCGTGCGGCTGACGGATCGAGCCCACGACGGCGTCACCCTTGCGCAGGTTGTACTTCTTGACCTGGCCGAGCGACACGTACACGTCGCTGGCACCGGGCAGGTAGCCGGAGGTGCGCACGAAGGCGTAGTTGTCGAGCACGTCGAGGATGCCGGCGACGGGGATGAGCACGTCATCGTCGGTCAGCTCGGGCTCGAAGTCGTCGTTGGTGGTGGCGCCGCGACGCTTGCGGTCACGGAACCGGCTGCGGTTGTTGCGGCCGTTCAGCTCGTCCTCGGGGCCGGAGTTGCGGTCAAGGCCCTGGTTGCGGTCCTGGCCCTGACGCTCCTGCTGGGCGCGGTCGCTCTGCTGGCGATCGTTCTGCTGGCGGTCCTGGCCCTGGCCGCGGTTGCCGGCCTGGCGCTGGTTCTGCTGGCGGTCGTCGCCGCGCTCGGCGGTGGCGCGGTCGTCGCCGGTCTGCTGGGCGCGGTCACCCTGGGCGCGGTCGCCCTGGTTGCGGTCACCCTGCGTGCGGTCGCCGCCGCGGCTGCGGTTGCGGTTGCGGCCCTGGCGGGGCTGGTCGGACTGCTCGGTCTGGTCGGTGTCCGCACCGGCGTTGTCGGCCTGCTCGGTCGGCTCGGCCTGCTCGGCCGCCTCAACCTGTTCGGCCTGCTCGGCCTGCTCGGCCTGCTCGGCGCGGGCGCCGCGCTGGTTGCGCTGGCGTCCGCCACGCTCGTTGCGTTCGGCACGCACGACGCCCTCGGGGCGCTGGATGCGGGACTCGGTGCTCTCGGCGTCCACGGTGTCGACGGTGGTCTCGACCGGTGCGGCCTCGGCCTCATCGACGGACGCGTCGTAGCCGTCTTCGGCGTTCTGCGCGTCGATCAGGCTGCGGGCGTCGAACGCGTTGCGGGCGGTGGAGGCGTTGTTGTTGCCCCCGTTGCGTCCACCGTTACGGCCGCCGTTGCGGTTCTCGTTGCGGTTGTTGTTGCCGCGACGGTTGCGGTTGTTGCCGGCGGGCGCCTCGGTGGCCTGATCGCTGACGGCGGGTGCGTCGGCGGCGGGTGCCTCGACGGTCGCGGGCGCCTCGACGGATGCGGCAGCCTCGGCGACGAGCGCGGCGGCGACTGCCTCGGTGATGGTGGCGGTGCTGGCGCGTTTGCGGGGCTGGCGAACCGCCTTCTCGGCGACGGGTGCGTCGGCGACGATGTCGCCCGCGGTGGCACCGGCGTAGGTGGTGGGAGCCGTGGTCTTGCGGCGGCTACTGCCGGCCTCGGGGAGGATCAGGCCGAGGCCCAGTTCACCGTCGGCGTTGACGTGGGCGACGGCCGGAGCCGACGCGGCGGTGCTGACCCGGCGGGAGACCCGCTTCTTCGGGGCGGCCTCGGCGGCGGGCTCGGCAGCGGCCTCAACCTCGGCGGCCGGAGCGACTGCCTCAGCGGTTACCTCGACGGGGGCGTCGACGACGACGGCCGCGGCTGCGGTCGGCTCGGTCGGGGTGGGCTGGGACGCGGTGATCGCGTCCACGAGCTCGCCCTTGCGAAGTTTGGATGCGCCCTGGATACCCAGTTCGCCCGCGAGAGCCTGAAGCTCGGCGACGCGAAGGGTGGAGAGGCGAGAGATGTCCACGCCGTCGGCGTGGAGGTTGACGTTGGTCACGAAGTTTTTGTCCTTTCCCCTGGCGCTTACGAGCGGGCCAGAGAAGATGTGTTGCAGCGCCGGTGCGCTGCGGGTGATCCAGTCCCACGCAGTGGCGGATTGGAGTGAACACACACAGCCACGCGTATACGCAGTAGCAGTGAGTTACAGGGAATACACCAGAGAACAGATCCGCGAGTGGCGGTTTCTATCGGGTGCGCAACCACTCTAGCAGGTTCGGACGGCCCTGCAGGCGCGCCCACCGCGCCGGGGTGCGAGAAAAACCCTCCCCCGGAGGATCGGGAGAGGGTTCAGCTCACGCTCGTCGCGGGTCAGACGTCGGTGCGGATGACCGTTGCGCCCTTGAAGTCCACGGCGAGCATCAGCGCCTGCCACGGCGTCTCGGAGTGTTCGGCGACCAGGTCGGCCGCAATGAGGCGCTGGCCGGGGTCGCTGGCGAGCACCAGGATCGACGGCCCGGCGCCGGAGACCACGGCCGCGAAGCCATGGTCGCGCAGCAGCGTGATCAGCCGGTTGGTCTCGGGCATGGCCGCGGCGCGGTAGTTCTGGTGCAGCTTGTCTTCGGTGGCCACGAGCAGGAGCTCCGGACTCTGGATGAGCGCCGCGATGAGCAGGGCGGACCGGGATAGGTTGAAGACGGCATCCTCGTGCGGTACCGACTCCGGCTGCAGGCTGCGCGCCAGCGCCGTCGACATGACGTGCTCGGGAACGAACACCATCGGCGAGACACCGCGGTGCACCATCAGCTTCTTGTGCCTGGGGCCGTCCGGCTGCATCCATGCGATGGTGAGACCGCCGAACAGGGCCGGCGCCACGTTGTCCGGGTGCCCTTCCATCTCGGTGGCGAGCACGAGCAGAGCGTCGGAGTCGATGTCGACGATGCCCTCGAGCAGGCCCTTGGCCGCCATGATGCCCGACACAATCGCCGCACCGGATGACCCCATGCCGCGGCCGTGCGGGATCCGGTTCTCGGCGATCAGCTTGAGCCCAGGCAGCGGGATGTCGTAGGCGGCGAAGGTGTGCGCGATGGCACGCACCACGAGGTTGCTCTCGTCGGTGGGCACCTCACCGGCGCCGATGCCGTGCACCTCGACGAACACGCCGGCCGTGTCCGTGACTGCCACCTGCAGGTGGTCGTAGTGCGCGAGGGCGAGGCCGAGGGTGTCGAAGCCGGGGCCGAGGTTCGCCGTGGTGGCAGGCACCTTCACGACGACCGAACGACCGGCCAGGGCGTTGCGTCCCGCGACGGGGAGCGCGGTGGTCACTTCTGTCCCAGCCCCAGCAACTCGGCGATGGCCGCGGTGTCGACCGGCACGATGGTCGGCTTCACGTCGGACCCGTCGGCGGTGCGGAGCGCCCACTGCGGGTCCTTCAGGCCGTGCCCGGTGACGGTGAGCACCACGGTGGCGCCCCGGGGGATCTCGCCGGCGTCGGCACGCTCGAGGAGCCCGGCGACGCTGATCGCCGAGGCCGGCTCCACGAAGATGCCGACTTCGGCGGAGAGGATGCGGTAGGCCTCGAGGATCTTCTCGTCGCTGATGGCGCCGAAGTAACCGTCGCTCACCTCACGGGCGGACAGGGCGAGGTCCCAGGAGGCCGGGTTGCCGATGCGGATGGCGCTGGCGATGGTCTCCGGGTGCTCGACGCGGTGGCCCAGGACGATCGGGGCGCTGCCTGCGGCCTGGAAGCCGAACATCCGCGGCAGCTTCGTGGTGGCGCCGCGGGCGAGCTCTTCGCTGTAGCCGCGGAAGTACGCGGTGTAGTTGCCGGCGTTGCCGACCGGGACGATGTGAAAGTCCGGAGCGTCTTCGAGAACTTCGACGACCTCGAAGGCCGCCGTCTTCTGACCCTCGATGCGGTCGGGGTTGACCGAGTTGACCAGGTGCACCGGGTAGTTCTTCGCGAGGTCGCGGGCGATGTCGAGGCAGTCGTCGAAGTTGCCCTGCACCTGCAGGAGCTGCGCGTTGTGCGCGATGGCCTGGCTGAGCTTGCCCATGGCGATCTTGCCCTCGGGCACGAGCACGACGGCCTTGATGCCGGCGTGGGTGGCGTAGGCCGCGGCGGATGCCGACGTGTTGCCGGTCGAGGCGCAGATGACGGCCTTGGCGCCGTCTTCGACGGCCTTGGAGATCGCCATGGTCATGCCGCGGTCCTTGAACGAACCGGTGGGGTTCATGCCCTCGTACTTCACCCACACCTTGGCGCCGGTGCGCGCGGACAGCGCGGCTGCGGGAATTAGGGGGGTGCCGCCCTCACCGAGGGTGACGATCGGGGTGGCGTCGCTGATGTTCAGCCGGTCGGCGTACTCGCGCAACACACCGCGCCACTGACGGGACTGGGTCTTGACCATCTGGTGCTGACCGGTCTCTCGTTCGCTGGACATCAGACTCCTTCAACTCTTAATACGGATGCGACTTTGGTGACGACACTGTTGGCGGCAAGGTCGATCACGGTCGCGGCAAGCGCAGCTTCCGTGGCCTCGTGCGTTCCAATGACAAGGGTAGCTGTGCCCGAGACGGCCTCGTGACTGGCGCCTCCGGGCTCTGCGGGCGTCATCGACTGCTCGACGAGCGCCAGCGACACGTGGTTTTTGCTGAACACTCCGGCAATCGTGGCGAGAACGCCCGGCTCGTCGGTGACCTCGAGAATGACCGCGTAACGAGTGGTCACTTTGCCGATTTCCAGCACCGGCAGGTCAGCGTGGATGGATGCGGCGAAGCCGGGGCCGCCGACGACGTGGCGGCGGGCGACCGAGACGACGTCACCGAGCACGGCGGATGCCGTCTGCACTCCCCCGGCGCCGGCACCGTAGAACATCAGCGGACCGGCGGCCTCGGCCTCGACGAAGACGGCGTTGTTGGCACCGTGCACCACGGCGAGGGGGTGACTGTTGTGCACCATTGCCGGGTACACGCGGGCGGAGACGCCTTCGACGCCGGTCTCGGGGTCGGTGAGGCGCTCGCAGATGGCGAGCAGCTTCACCACGTAACCGGCCTTGCGGGCGGATTCGATCTGCTGCTGAGTGACGCCGGTGATGCCCTCCCGGTAGACCTTCTCGATCGGCACGTTGGTGTGGAACGCGAGGCTGGCCAGCAGCGCGGCCTTCTGCGCGGCGTCGTAACCCTCGATGTCCGCGGTGGGATCGGCTTCGGCGTAACCGAGCTCGGTCGCGGCGGCGAGCGCCTCGTCGAGGGTGTCGCCGGCCGTGTCCATACGGTCGAGGATGAAGTTGGTGGTGCCGTTCACGATCCCGAGAATACGGTTGACCCGGTCCCCGGCGAGGCTGTCGCGCAGCGGCCGCACGATGGGGATCGCACCGGCGACGGCGGCCTCGTAATTGAGCTGGGCGCCCACCTGGTCGGCGGCCTCGAAAAGTTCGGCGCCGTGCTGGGCGAGCAGCGCCTTGTTGGCGGTGACGACGTCGGCGCCGGAGTTGATGGCCTGCAGGATGTAACTACGGGCCGGCTCGATGCCACCCATCAGTTCGATGACGATGTCGGCGCCGAGGATCAACGCATCGGCGTCGGTGGTGAGCAGTTCCTTGGGCAGGTCGGCGGTGCGCGGAGCGTCGAGGTCGCGCACCAGGATTCCGACGAGCTCGAGGCTCGCCCCGACGCGGTTGGCGAGTTCGTCGCTGTGCTCGAGCAGCAGGCGGGCCACCTGGGCTCCGACCGAACCACCGCCGAGGAGGGCGACGCGCAGATTGCGGTATTCGATCATCGGGTGGTTTCCTTCATATTGTCGGTCGAGCGTGTCGCAGTGGCCTCGTGAGCCGCGTCCGATACGCCCGCATCCCGGGCCAGCAGATCCTCAATCGTCTCCCCGCGCACGATCACGCGGGCTCCCCCATCCAGCACTGCCACGACGGCAGGCCGACCCAAGTAGTTGTAGTTACTCGCCAGCGACCAGCAGTACGCCCCCGTAGCCGGCACCATCACCAGGTCCCCGGGCGCGACATCGCCGGGCAGGTAGTCGGCGTTCACGACGATGTCGCCGCTTTCGCAGTGCTTGCCGGCGACGCGCACCAGCGCGGCCGGTGCATCCGACACCCGGTCGGCCAGCCGCACCGAGTATTCGGCGCCGTAGAGGGCGGGGCGGGCGTTGTCGCTCATCCCGCCGTCCACGCTCACGTACAGCCGGGTGTTCTCACCGATTCGAACGGGCTTGGTGGTGCCGACCTCGTACAGGGTGACGCCGGCGGGGCCGACGATGACCCGGCCGGGCTCGATCGCGATGACGGGCACCGGAATGCCGCGGCTCGCGCATTCGGCGGCCACGATGTCGGCCAGGCCGGCAGCCAACCGGCGTGCCGGGGTGGGGTCGTCGACGCTGGTGTACGCGATGCCGAAGCCGCCGCCGAGGTTGAGCTCGGGCACCGGACCCCCGGCGAGGAGCTCGGTGTGCAGGGTGAGCAGCCGGGAGGCCGACTCGGCGAAGCCGTCGACGCCGAAGATCTGCGAGCCGATGTGGCAGTGCAGGCCCAGGAAGGCCAGGCTCGGTTGGGCGCGGATCGCGGCGACCAGCGCGGGAGCGTCTTCGAAGACCACCCCGAACTTCTGGTCTTCGTGCGAGGTCGCCAGGAACTCGTGGGTGTGCGCGTGCACGCCGCTGTTCACGCGCAGGCGCACGTTCTGCACCACGCCGTTGCGGACGGCGGCTTCGGCGACCCGTTCGATCTCGATGGGGCTGTCGATGATGATCGTGCCCACGCCCACCCGGGTGGCCTGGTCGATTTCGGCGCGCGACTTGTTGTTGCCGTGGAAGCCGATGCGGCCGGGCTCGACGCCGGCGGCGAGGGCGACGGCGAGTTCGCCGCCGCTGCAGACGTCGATGTTCAGGCCGGCCTCGACCATCCACCGGGCGATATCGGTGGAGAGGAAGGCCTTGGCGGCGTAGTAGACGCGCACGCTGGTGCCGATGCGGGCGAACTCGGTGTCGAACGCCGTGCGCAGATCGGCAGCGCGGGTGCGGACATCCGCTTCGTCGACGACGTAGAGAGGCGTGCCGAACCGGGCCGCGAGGTCGGGGGCGCTGACGCCACCGATCGTGATGGCGCCGTCCTCGGCGCGCTGCGCGGTGGCGGGCCAGAGGCCGTCGGCGAGCGTGTTGGCATCAGCTGGGGGGCTGAGCCACTCGGGAGCGAGTGGATTATGGGCCACGGGTGAAAACCTCACAGGAGTTGAGTGGGTGTCTCACGAAGTGGCGAGCGAACCCGGATTGGTCCCTGAAGCCAGCGAAGAGACGCGCCGAATCGGCGCGGGAAGCTACCGGAATTCTAGCGACTGCGAGTTGCGCGCGCCGAATCAAGCGGGCGAACAGGAGCCAAGGGTGGTGAGCGACTGTTCGGTGAGCGTCAATGTGCTCGACTCCAGCGTAATGCGTGCGCGGGCCGCCGTGACATCCACGCCAGTGAGGGTGACGCCCTCTGGCAGGTACTGGGCCACGCAGATGCTCACCGGCTCCTTGCCGAGGAGGAGGTCCAGCAAGGCGCTCGCGTCGATGCTGCCGATGCCGCTGCTCACCTCGGCACCGGTGGCGGTGAGCACCAGGGACTCCGCGGTGGTGGACGGCGCGGCAGTGGCCTGGTAACCGATTTCGAAGCCGAAAACGCTGATCGATCCGGCGTAGGTCACTTCGGCGTCGCCGAGCTTCAGCGCGGTGGCACCGGCCTGAATCGGTCCGTCGGCAGCAGCGGAGTCCTGCCCCTGACTGGCCGTCAGCATCGTGTTGAGGGCCGCTTCGTCGAGGTCGATGGTGCCGTCGACCTGCCCGATCGGCTGGGTCGTGTCCACCGGAACCCCGGTGGCGCGGATGTGCACGGCGGCGGCGCCGTCGATGACGAGTTCCGGCGCGGCCAGGTCCACCCGCTCGAAGGAACCGGTGAGGTACTGGCCGATCACGGAGAAGCCGCCGATGGTCACGGCGATATCACCGGTCACGTTGGCGGGCAGCCGTTCGGCGATCTCGGCCTGGACGCGGTTCTGCGCGTAGGTGCGGAGGACGGCGTCCGCCACGAAGAACGCGCCGACCAGGGCCACGCCCAGCACGCCGACGATGAGAAGGCCGCGGCCGCGGCGACGACGTGCCATGCCTACATCCGCTCGGGCGCGCTGACGCCGAGCAGGCCGAGGCCGTTGCGGATGACCTGGCCGGTGGCATCGTTCAGCCACAACCGGGTGCGGTGCAGGTCGGTGACCGGCTCCTCGCCCAGCGGGATGACACGGCAGCTGTCGTACCAGCGGTGGTAGTAGCCGGCGACCTCTTCGATGTAGCGGGCGATGCGGTGGGGTTCGCGCAGTTCGGCGGCCTGGCCCACCACCCGCGGGTACTCCTGCAGCACGCCGAGCAGGGCGGACTCGCTGTCGTGGGTGAGCAGCTCCGGTGCGAACGCGCTGCGGTCAACGCCCGAGTCGGCGGCGTTGCGGCCGACGGAACTGGTGCGGGCGTGGGCGTACTGCACGTAGAACACGGGGTTCTCGTTGGTGCGCTTGCCGAGCAGGTCGAGGTCGATGTCCAGCTGCGAGTCGCTCGAGGAGCGCACCAGCGAGTAGCGGCCGGCGTCCACGCCGACGGCGTCGACGAGGTCGTCGAGGGTGACGATGGTGCCGGCGCGCTTGGACATCCGCACGGGTTCGCCGCCCTTGAGCAGGTTGACCATCTGGCCGATCAGGATCTGCAGGTTCACGCCGGGCACGTCGCCGAAGGCCTCGACCATGGCCATCATGCGACCGATGTAGCCGTGGTGGTCGGCGCCGAGCATGATCAGGTTCTGGTCGAAGCCGCGCTCACGCTTATTCAGGTAGTAGCCCAGGTCGCCGGAGATGTACGCGGGTTCGCCGTTGGAGCGGATGATGACCCGGTCGCGGTCGTCACCGAAGGTCGTGGTGCGCAGCCAAATGGCGCCCTCCGCTTCGAAGATGTGGCCGAGCTCCCGGAGCCGGGCGATGGCGCGTTCGACGGCGCCGGATTCGTGCAGGGAGTCTTCGTGGAAGAAGACGTCGAAGTCGACGCCGAAGCCGTGCAGCTTCTCCTTGATCTCGGTGAACATGAGGTCCACGCCGATGGAGCGGAAGACTTCCTGCTGCTCCTCGCGGGGCAGGCCTGCGATGTCACCGTCGTGGATCTCCACGACCTTGTCGGCGATGTCGCCGATGTAGGCTCCGCCGTAGCCGTCCTCCGGAGTGGGCTCGCCGAGGTAGGCGGCCAGCACGCTGCGGGCGAACCGGTCGATCTGCGAACCGTGGTCGTTGAAGTAGTACTCGCGCGTCACGTCCGCGCCCTCTGCCTTGAGCACGCGGGCGAGGCTGTCGCCCACCGCGGCCCAGCGCACGCCACCCATGTGGATGGGGCCGGTGGGGTTGGCCGAGACGAATTCGAGGTTGATCTTGATGCCGTCGTACATGTGGCCGGTGCCGTACCCGGTGCCGGCATTGACGATGGTCTGCGCGAGGGCACCGGCGGCGGATGCCTCCAGGCGGATGTTGATGAATCCAGGGCCGGCCATCTCGACGGAGGCGACCTCGGGCATGGCCTCGAGGCCGGTGACGAGCTCGGCCGCCACGGCGCGCGGGTTGGTGCCGAGCGGCTTGGCGATCTTCATCGCGACGCTCGACGCCCAGTCGCCGTGGTCGCGGTTGCGCGGACGCTCGAGCGACATATCGGCGACGTTGAGACCGAGGTCGGCGATCTCCGCACCCTCGCCTCGCCGGCGCACGACCAATGAGTTGACGAGGTCGAGCAGGGACTGAGAAAGTTCGGCAGGGGTCACGGCGAACAATCCTACCCGCCGCCCCAGTTGATAAGGTCAACGCGTGACCCACTCCAGCTCGACCCCGCTCGCCCCCCGCCGCAGTCTCCGCACCGGCCTCGCTCTCACCGGAGCGACGCTCGCACTGATCGCCCTGGCCGGCTGCGGGCCGGAATCCAGCGCCGAGCCGACCGCATCCGCCGCCCCGAGCGCCACCGCCTCCGTGGAGCCCACGGCGACCGCGACCGTCGAGCCCACCGCCACGCCCACCCCGCCGCCGGCGCCGGAGGGCACCCCCGTGAGTCTGACCTGCGACCAGGTCCTCACCGCCGACGACGTGTACGCGCTGAACCCCAACCTCGGCGAAGACCTGGAGTACGCGGCGTCTAGTGCCGCCGCCGTCACCGCCACGACCTATGGCGGCATCGCCTGCGCGTGGCTCAACCAATCCAGCGGCGAGGTGATTGAAGTGGCGCTGGCCATGCCCAATGAGTCGCTGGCGAACACTCTGAAGGACGCAGCCCTGTCCGACGGCGAGATCGTTCCTACCTATGGCAGCGCCCCCGAGGTCGAGGGTTACTTCAGCGCGAGCAGCAGCACCGCACAGGTCTTCACCCGCGGCTACTGGGTGGCCGTCACCGACCCGGGCATGATCGAGCCCGGCGACGCCGGCCCCGTCCTGGACGCGGTTCTCGGCAAGCTGTAGAGCGTTTCCCGACAGCAGTTCGGATGCTGTCCTAACGCGTTCTCGGTGCGGCCGCCGCTCCTCCACAGGACCTGATTTTGACTTTGTCCACCAGTGATTGACTGGGCTCGTGGATGTCGGTGGTAGGTGGTTCACTGTCCCTATGGCCACCTCGAATGCCACACCCGAAGACACCCCGAACGGCGCCGACGATCCCGCGGTTGATCCGGTCGCGGCGGCAATCAGCGCGATCATCGACCCGCTGATCGAGAACGAGAAGGCGCTGGCCGGCTGCTACGCCGAACGCACCCGCTTGCTCTCGGCATTGGACCGATTGGGTCACGAGCCGGGCATGATCGCGGGCGTGTGCGGAGATCCGGTCGAGTCCGGCCGGGACGATCCGGACACGCAGGCGCATGGCCCGGCCTGGGACGACGAGGAACTGGCTCGGCGCACCATGGCCGCCGAGGCCGGCGCGGCGTTGCGGTTGCGCGCCAACACCGCCGGCTGCATGATCTTCGACGCCACCCGACTCACCGACCAGCTGCCGCTGTTCCACGAAGCCCTCACCGACGGCCGGATCACCTGGGGGCACGCGCTGAAGATGCTCGAGCTCACCGTGAACCTGCCCGAAGAAGTGCTGCCCCGGTTCGAAGCGGCAGTGCTGTCGGCGGCGGAG
>NZ_JAODBG010000035.1 GCF_025463825.1 Cryobacterium sp. | reverse complement strand
TCCAGACGATCCAGGTGTCCATGTTGCCGAACACGAGATCACCGGCCTCCGCCTTCTCCCGGGCGCCGTCGACGTTGTCGAGGATCCAGCGGACCTTCGGGCCGGAGAAGTAGGTGGCCAGCGGCAGCCCGACCTTGGCCTTGTAGCGGTCCTGGCCGCCGCCCAGGGCACCGAGTTGCTGGCAGATGGCGTCGGTGCGGGTGTCCTGCCAGACGATGGCGTTGTAGACCGGCTTGCCCGTGGTCCGGTCCCAGACCAGCGCCGTCTCACGCTGGTTGGTGATGCCGACGGCGGCGATGTCGTGCCGGGTGAGGTTCGCTTTCGAGAGCGCCTGCCCGATGACCTGGCGGGTGTTGTCCCAGATCTCGACGGGGTCGTGCTCGACCCAGCCGGCGCGGGGGAAGATCTGCTCGTGCTCGAGTTGGCCGGTGGAGACGATCGACCCGGAGTGGTCGAAGATGATGGCGCGGGTGCTGGTGGTGCCCTGGTCGATGGCGAAGATATACGTGTCACTCATGTCGGAACTCCTGTGTTGGGACGGGTTGGCAGACGAATCGAAAGATGGGGTCAGGCGAGGATGGGCAGCAGCACCAGCGAGGCCCAGCCGGCCAGCACACCGCCGATGATGGGGCCGGCGACGGGAACCCAGGCGTAGGACCAGTCCGAGCCGCCCTTGCCCTTGATGGGCAGCAGGGCGTGCGCGATGCGCGGCCCGAGGTCACGGGCGGGGTTGATGGCGTAGCCGGTCGGCCCGCCGAGCGAGGTGCCGATCACGATCACGAGCAGCGCCACCGGCAGGGCGCCGAGGGCGGCCATACCCCCGGTCGCGCCCTGGCGGCCGTCGCTGAAGCCGATGATCACCAGCACCAGCACGAAGGTGCCGATGATCTCGGTGACCAGGTTCCAGCCGTACGAGCGGATGGCCGGCCCGGTGGAAAAGACGCCGAGCTTGTTCGCCGCCTCCGGCTCCTCGTCGAAGTGTTGCTTGTAGGCCAGCCAGACCACGACGGCGCCGAGGATCGCGCCGATCATCTCGGCGGTGAGGTACACCGCGATGGAGAGCGGGTTCACCGGCACATCGAGGCCGAACTCGGTGGCGCCGGAGGCGACCAGGCCGAGCGTGACCGCGGGGTTCAGGTGCGCGCCGGAGTTGTACGAGACGATGACACCGGCGTAGACGGCGAGGCCCCAGCCGATGGTGACCATCAGGAAGCCCGCGCCGAAGCCCTTGGTCTTGGTGAGTGCGACGTTGGCGACCACGCCACAGCCGAGGAGGACGAGGAGGGCCGTGCCCACCACCTCCGAGAGGAATACAACACCGAGATTGTCCACGTTGACCTTTCAATTGGTTCTGCAGCGCCCACGACAAAAGATCGCGCACGCCGTCGTGCGTTGATGGGGGGCGGGGATATCCCCCGCCCCCTCTTCGAAAAAGTTGTCGGTTAGAGCGCCGGCAGTGCGTCCGCGGTGGCGAGACCGAGGTCCACGCCGTGCACCTCGTCCAGTTCCGCGCCGGCCTGCCGCACCTCGGCGGCCGCCCGGTCGGCGTCCCAGCCGAGCACGGCCGCCAGGATGCCGGCCAGCTCGTCGAGCAGCGGCAGGCTGAGCCCGCCGACGAAGGCGAGGCTGGTGCGGCGCAGCAGCAGGTCGATGAGGTGGGTGACCGATTCCTCGCGGGCCAGGTACTCGATCTCCCGGCGTGTGTACAGCGGATTGTGCGCGAGGGGCGCATCCGGCTCGGCGCAGAGGAAGTCGATGACCGCACCGGCGCGGGTGCCGTACCGGGTCAGCAGCGCCTGCGCGCGGGGGCGGCCGATCTCGTCGCCGTGCGCGGCGAGCCAGACGGTGAGCGCGGCCGGTGTGGCCGGGAAGTCCTTACCGCCGCCGATGGGCAGCCCGACGGTCGACACGGTGCGCGGCAGGCCGAGCAGGGTCAGGATGTCGCCGCTGAGGTGCTCGGCGAGGGCGCGGAAGGTGGTCCACTTACCGCCGACCAGGCTGAGCAGCGTGCCGGGGCGAGACCCCAGCGGGCTGGACTCGATGCGGTAGTCCCGCGACACGAAGCCGGGCGCCTCGTCGTCGTGCCGGGGCAGCGGGCGGACGCCGGAGAACCGGAAGACGATGTGCGAACGGTCGACGGTGATATCGGGGAAGACGTGCTTGACCAGCTCGAAGAAGTAGTCGATCTCGTCCTCGGTGGTGCGGATGGGCTGGCTCATGTCGTGCTCGAGGTCGGTGGTGCCGATGAGCACCCGGCCGGCCAGCGGGTAGATGAGCACGATCCGGCCGTCGTTGTTCTCGAAGAAGATCTCGCCGCCGCCGGTGGCCGCGAGAAGCTCCGGGTGGTTCAGGACGATGTGCGAGCCCTTGGTGCCGCCCATGTAGGTGCTGGCCTGTCCCAGCGCCGAGTTGGTCAGGTCCGTCCACGGGCCGGAGGTGTTCACGACCACGTCGGCGGCGAAGCTGAACTCCGCACCGGTGACGGTGTTGCGCAAGCGCACGCCGTCGGCATCCATGCCCACCGCTTCGACGTAGTTGGCGGCGCGGGCGTGCGGGCCGGTGTCGAGGCCGTCGCGGAGCACGTCCAGGGCGAGGCGCTCCGGGTCGTGCATCGACGCGTCGTAGTAGGTGGCCGTGTACTTGAGCCCGGGGTTCAACCGCGGCAGTCGTTCGAGGGACTTCTTGCGGCCGTGGAACTCGTGCTTGGGCACGGAGCCGCCGTCGCGGGAGAAGGAGTCGTAGAGCACGAGGCCGACCTTGATCAGCAGTGCGCCGCGCTCCTGCGCCGTGCCCTGCTTGTGGGTGAGGAAGCGCAGCGGCGCCGCGAGCACGCCGGAGAGCGCGGAGAACATTGGCACCGTGGTCTTCAGCGGCTTCACGTAGTGCGGAGCGATCTTCAGCAGGCCGTTGCGCTCGGTGACCGATTCCTTGACGAGCCGGAATTCACCGTTCTCCAGGTAGCGGATGCCGCCGTGGATCATGTGCGACGACGCCGCGGAGGCACCGGAAACGAAGTCGCCCCGGTCGACCAGCGTGACATCGACGCCCTGCAGCGCGAGATCGCGAAAGGTGGCAATGCCGTTGATGCCGGCGCCGATGATGAGCACCTTCGCGGTGGGACGCTCGGCCAGTGCTGCGCGAGCGGTATCAGCGGGTGAGGAGAGGGGGAAGGACTGCACTGTTCACTACCTTTGTTTCGTTCTTCGTTCGAGGCGGCGACGGATGCCTCTGGGCGAATTCGCACGAAGAGCCCAGCCGGATTTGTGCCGGGGGCCATCGATATGGATTAATCAAGCTTGAGCAGACCGACACATCCGGTCAAGCCGAGTGAACAAACGTGCAAGGAGGGGCTGTGAGCCTCGTCGACGAGTCAGCGCAGTCCGACCGGGTGCGCGATGCCCTCACGGCGGCCCACCTCTACTACATGCAGGACCTGACGATGGATGCCATCGCCCACGAGCTGCACACGTCCCGCTCTTCGGTGTCCCGCCTGCTCAGTCACGCCCGCGCGACCGGTCTGGTCGACATCCAGATCCGCTCCCCCCTGGACGCGCCGAGCCGCCTCGAATTGCTGATTCAGGAGCGTTTCTCGATCACCGCGCACGTCGTGCCGGTGCCGGACCACGCCACGGATGTCGACAGATTGGAGCGGGTGGCCCTGTCGGTTGCACGGATTCTCGGTCAGTTCTTCGACTCGAACATGGTCATGGGCATCGCCTGGGGGTCCACGATGAACGCCATCAGCCGCCACGTCACCCCCAAGCAGACCCACGGGTCGCAGATCATCCAGCTCAACGGCGCCGGCAACATGCGCACCACCGGCCTCGGCTACGCCAGCGAGATCCTCGGCCGGTTCGGCTACGCGTTCGGCGCGCATGTGCACCAGTTCCCGGTGCCGGCATTCTTCGACAGCCCCGCCACCAAGCAAGCGCTCTGGCGGGAGCGGAGCGTCAGCCGGCTGCTCGCGATGCAGGCCCGGATGGACGTGGCCCTGTTCGGCTTGGGCTCACCGTTCTCCGAGGTGCCCAGCCATGTGTACGCGGGCGGGTACCTCGAGGAGCCGGACTACGCCTCGCTCAGCCGCGCCGGAGTGGTGGGGGACGTCGCCACCATCTTCTTCCGCGCCGACGGCTCCACCGACGGAATCCCGTTGAATGCCCGCGGCACCGGCCCGGACTTCGACGTGCTCCGGCAGACGCCGCGCCGGCTGTGCGTGGTGTCCGGCGCGGCCAAGCTGCCGAGCCTCCGCGGCGCCCTGCGGGCCGAGCTGATCACCGATCTCTTCGTGGACGAAAGCACAGCCAGGGCCCTGGTCGCATCCGTCTGAAGAACTGAAACGACGTCAAGTTACGCCGGGAATACATCACGCGGGTGCACGTTGAGATATAACTGAAGATAGAAACGTGCTCCGGGGTCGGTGAGAATCCGAACCGGCGGTGAAAGTCCGCGAGCTGGAACCCGAAGTCTGGGTCCCGGTTGAGCTGGTGAAATTCCAGCACCGACGGTTAAAGTCCGGATGGGAGGAGCTAAGAATCGATGGTCACTCGTGGACCGTCGACGGCTTTCGCGCCCGCGAAATCCCCCTCCCGGAGAGCGTCATAACGACGGGACAGGGAATGCACCAGCAGCACCGGCTAGAAGACGCCATGCGTCGAGCCCTGCACCTGGCCGCCAACGGCCCCGCCGAGGGCGTGAACCCACGCGTCGGCTGCGTGATCCTGAGTCCCGCCGGTGACATCATCGCCGAAGGCTGGCACCGCGGCGCCGGGACCTGCCACGCCGAGGTGGATGCGCTCGGCCACCTCGACGCGGCCGCCGCCCGTGGCGCCACCGCCGTCGTCACCCTCGAACCCTGCAACCACACCGGCCGCACCGGCCCGTGCGCCCTCGCCCTCATCGACGCCGGCATCGGCCGGGTGGTCTACGCCGTGGCCGACCCCGGCCAGAACTCCTCCGGCGGCGCCGACCGGCTGCGCGCGGCCGGCGTCGACGTCACCGGCGGCCTGCTCGCCGACGAGGCCCAGGCCTTCCTGGCCGACTGGCTGGTCTCGGCCCGCCTCGGCCGGCCGTTCGTCACCGTGAAATGGGCGTCCAGCCTCGACGGCCGGGCCGCGGCCGCCGACGGGTCCAGCCGCTGGATCACCGGGCCGCCCGCCCGCCAGGACGTGCACGAACGCCGCGCTGCCGCCGACGCGATCCTGGTGGGCACCGGCACCGCCCTCGCCGACGACCCCTCCCTCACCGCACGGGCGGCCGACGGCAGCCTGCTGCCGCACCAGCCGCGCCCCGTCGTGGTGGGGCGCCGGCCGATTCCCGCGTCTGCGGCGGTGCACCGGCATCCGCTACCCCCGTGGTTCGTGGCCGAACACGACGTGGCCGAGGTGCTGGCCGGCCTCCGCGAGCGCGGCGTGCGCCGGGTGTTCGTGGAGGGCGGCCCCACCCTGGCCAGCGCGTTCGTGCGCGCGAGCCTGGTTGACGAGTACCTCGTCTACCTGGCCCCGACCCTCCTCGGCGGCGACCGGCTCGCGCTCGGCGACATCGGCGTGACCGGCATCGACGCCCAGCGCCGGCTGCGCATCGAGCAGCTGCTGCCGCTCGGCGACGACATCCTGCTCGTCGCTCGGCCGGCCGAGACCGCCCCGGCCGACCGGGCCGCCCAGCCGCAGACCCAGACCACCCCGACCGACGGGCACCGCCCGGCCGCCACAACCGCAGAGGATACGCATGTTCACCGGAATCATTGAGGAGCTCGGCACGCTCGAGCGCATCGAGCACACCGCGGACGCCGCCCGCTTCACCATCCGCGGCCCGCTGGTGGTGGATGGCGCCGGCCACGGCGACTCCATCTCGGTGAACGGCGTGTGCCTCACCGTGGTCGACCAGACCGCCGAGACCTTCACCGCCGACGTGATGGCGCAGACGCTGACCATGTCCACCCTGGCCGGCGCCGCCGAGGGCGCCCCGGTCAACCTGGAGCGGGCCGCACTGGTGGGCGGCCGGCTCGGCGGGCACATCGTGCAGGGCCACATCGACGGCACCGGCACGGTGCTCTCCGTCATTCCCGGCGACGCCTGGCGCGTGCTGCGGTTCAGCCTCAGCGACACCCTCGCGCCGCTCGTGGTCGACAAGGGTTCCATCGCCATCGACGGCGTCTCCCTCACCGTGAGCAACATCTCCCCCGCCGCAGCGGCCGATCAGTGGTTCGAGGTCTCGCTCATTCCCGAGACCCTCGCGGCCACCACCCTCGGCGGCCTCACCCCCGGCGACCGGGTGAACCTCGAAACCGACATCATCGCCCGGCACGTCGAACGGATGCTGGCCCTCGCGGCGCGCACGCCCGCCGCCGCCAGCGCCGCCTCAACCGAACCATCCGCAGTTCTAAGGAGCACCCCATGAGCCTCGCCGACATCCCCACCGCCCTGGAGGCACTCCGGCTCGGCAAGCCCGTCATCGTCGCCGACGATGAAGGCCGCGAGAACGAGGGCGACGTGATCATCTCCGCCCAACTGGCCACCCAGGAGTGGATCGCCTGGACGGTGCGCAACTCCTCCGGGTTCATCTGCGCGCCGATGACCAACGACATCGCCGACACCCTCGACCTGCCGGTCATGGTGCTCAACAACGAGGATCCGCGCGGTACCAACTACACGGTCACCGTGGACGCCGCCGACCGCCTGAGCACCGGCATCTCGGCCGCCGACCGGGCACACACCCTGCGGGTGCTCGCCGAACCCACCTCCACCCCCGCCAGTCTCAACCGGCCCGGCCACATCCTGCCGTTGCGAGCCGTGGACGGCGGGGTGCGGGAGCGCGACGGCCACACCGAGGCTGCGGTGGACCTGATGAAACTGGCCGGGCTGACCCCGGTGGCCGGCATCGCGGAGATCGTCGCCGACGACGGCGAGATGATGCGCCTGCCCGGCCTGCTGGTGCTCGGCGAGCGCGAGGGCGTGCCGGTGATCACCATCGCCGACCTCATCGACTACCTGCAGAAGTTCCATTGCGACGACGACCTCGCCTCGGTCAGTGCGATCCGCGAGTCGCCGCGAGTGGACTTCGAGGTGGAGACCACGGTGCCCACCGAGCACGGCGCCTTCCAGATCCGCGCCTACCGGGACCGGATGACCGGCGCCGACCACGTCGCCATCGTCTCCGGCACCCCGCAGGACGGCGCCCTGGTGCGGGTGCACTCCGAATGCCTCACCGGTGAAGCGTTCGGCTCGCTCAAGTGCGAGTGCGGCCCGCAGCTGCAGGCCGCACTGGACACCATCGAACAGGACGGCGGCGTGGTCGTGTACCTCCGCGGCCAGGAGGGCCGCGGCATCGGTCTGATCAACAAGCTGCGCGCCTACAAACTGCAGGAGGACGGCCTGGACACCCTCGACGCGAACCTCGCGCTTGGCCTACCGGCGGACTCCCGCGACTACGGCGCGGCCACCGCCATCCTGGACGAACTCGGCCTCACCTCGGTGCGGCTGCTCACCAACAACCCGGAGAAGGTGCGCCAGCTTGAAGCGCACGGCGTGACGGTCACCGAACGGGTGCCGCTGATCGTGGGCGTCGGCAGCCACAACGAGGACTACCTGGCGGCCAAGCGCGACCGCATGGGCCATGACATCAGCGCACACCAGATCGTGAAAGGACTCGCACTATGAGTGGAGCAGGCTCCCCCGAAATCGACGTCGACGGCACCGGACTGGAGGTGGTGATCATCGCCGGCCGCTGGCACGACGTGATCACCGACGGTCTCATCGCCGGGGCCACCCGGGTGCTCGAAGCGTCGGGGGCCACGTTCTCCCTGGTGCGCGTGCCGGGCAGTTTCGAACTGCCCGTGGCGAGCAAGGTGGCGCTGGACAGTGGCGCCGACGCGGTGGTGGCGCTCGGCGTGATCATCCGCGGAGGCACCCCGCACTTCGAGTACGTCTCGGCGGCGGCCACGGATGGCCTCACCCGGGTGGCGCTGGACACCGGCAAGCCCGTGGGCTTCGGGGTGCTCACCCTCGACGACGAGCAGCAGGGCCTGGACCGGGCCGGCCTGCCCGGCTCGAAAGAGGACAAGGGCGAGGAGGCCGCCACGGCGGCGCTGTCCACGGCGACCGTGCTCAGGCAGTTGCGCGCCCGCTAGGCACTCCCAGCAGGGCGGTGACCCGCTCGAGCAGGTCGTTGGCGCGGAACGGCTTGATCAGGTACGCATCCGCGCCGCTCTGCATGGCCAGGGCGATGTCACGCTCCTGCGACTTCGCGGTGAGCAGCAGGATGCGCGGCTGCGGCACGGACGTGTCGGCGCGGATCTGCGCGCACACCTCGATGCCCGTGAGCTTGGGCATCATCCAGTCCAGCACCATCAGCTCCGGCGCCCAGGCGCGGGCGGCCGCGAGGCCCTGCTCACCGTCACCCGCCTCGGACACGTCGTGCCCGGCCCGGCGCAGTTTGTGGGCGATCAGGGCCCTCACGTCTTCGTCGTCTTCGACGATCAGTATCCGAGCCATCCGTCATATCTCCTGGTTCACCGTTTGATCTTTCGCGCCTGTCACCTGTAATAGGGACACCACACGCTAGGTTGACAATATCCAACCGCGCCGCGGCAGGAGTGCACGGGGGAGAAACCACGCCGATGAACAGCATCGTCGCGTCGCTGTGGGCGGCACCACGCCGCTGGCGCCTCGCCGCGATCGCCCTGCTGCTGGTGCTGGTGTACGGCCTGGGCCTGGCCGCGCTGATGGCACCGCCGACCGGAAGCGGGATGGCGGTCTGGTGGCCGGCCGCGGCCGCCGCGGTGCTCGCCCTGTGCGTGTCCAAACGGCGCGAGCGCTGGCTGGTCGCCGTGCTGGTGGGCCTGGCCTGCGTCGCGGCGAACCTCGGCGGCGGCCGCCCGCTGCCGGTCGCACTGGGGTTCGGCCTGGCGAACGCGCTCGAGGCGTGGGTGGTCACCCGGATCGTCGCCAACCGCGACGAAGCGACCCGGCTCGACACCGTGCGTGAGGTGCTGCGGTTCACCATCGGGGTGCTCTGCGGCGCCGTGGTCCTCGGCGTGCTGGCCGGTGCCACGGTGGCCGCCGCCGGAACCGGCTCCTTCGGTGCCGTGCTGCTCACGGTGATCCCCTCCCACGCGTTCGCGGTTTTCGTGATCGTGCCGCTTGCCCTCGTGCGCCGCCGCCGGATCAACCCGGCACGACGCGCCGAGCTGCTGATCCAGGTGGGCGTCATGGGCCTGGTCCTGGTGGTGGCCTGCGGGCCCGGCCAGTCGCTGCCCCTGTCCTTCCTCATCCTGCCGCTCCTCACGTGGGCGGCGTTCCGCTTCGGCATTCGTGTGGTGAGCTGGGAGCTGTGCGGATCGGCGATCGTCGCCTCGGCCTTCACCTCCCTGGGAGTGGGCTACTTCACCGGTGGCCAGGACGACACCTCCACCACCGGCTACCTGGTGCAGATCTTCCTGCTCACCTACGCCGCATCCGTGCTGCTGCTCGCGGCGGAGCTCGCGCAACGCGACGACCTGCTCGACCGGGAACGCGATGTGGTGCACGCCCTGCGCGACCTGAACCGGCAGAAGGACGACTTCGTCTCGTCGGTCAGCCATGAGCTGCGCACGCCGATCACCAGCATCCTGGGGTATGCCGAAGAGCTGGAGGACACCGACCTCGACCCCGACCAGGCCCGGTTCACCCGGGTGATCGTGCGCAACTCGCACCGGCTGGCGCAGCTCGTGGAGAACCTGCTCGATCTCTCCAGGATGAGCATCCAGACCGACACCCACGAGGCCGCGCTCGTCGACCTGCGGGCGCTGGTATCCGAGTGCGTGGAGGAGCTGGCCCCGCTGGCGCAGACCGCGGGAGTGGCCCTGGCCGCCGAGTTCGGCGACGGCTCGCTCACGCTGCAGAGCTCGGCCGCCGACCTCCGCCGGATCGTGACCAACCTGGTCTCCAACGCGGTGAAGTTCACCCCCACCGACGGGCAGGTCTGGGTGGGCTGCTCCGGCGACCCGGACGGCGACGGTGTGCTGCTCACGGTCAGCGACAACGGCATCGGCATCCCATCGACGGAGATCGAGCGGGTCTTCGACCGCTTCTACCGGTCGGCCAGCGCCGAATCCCTCCCGGGCACCGGCCTCGGGCTGCCCCTGACCAAGGGTCTCGTCGACAGGCTCGGCGGCACCATCGACCTGCAGTCCGACGGCCGCACCGGAACCCACGCGACGGTGGGCCTGCCCCGGCGGATGCCGGTCGTCGACCCGGCGGCCGCTCCGTCGGATTCGCCGGGTGCCGGGGCTCGAAGGTAAAGTGAATCAGGCCGCCACAAGCGGCCGACCTCTTTTCCTGAAGCGAACCCGCCGCCCCGGACGACTGACCGCCGCCCCGCGCCGCCACTCACCCTCCCACTTCCTCTATTCGAGAGCGCCTTTCCCCATGTCAGCATCCACCGCGGCGGCCACGTCCGTCGCCCCCGCGCCCACGAACCCGCGCAGTCGCGTCGTCCTCGCCAGCCTCATCGGCACGACGATCGAGTTCTACGACTTCTATGTCTACGCCACCGCGGCGGTCCTGGTCTTCCCGCACCTGTTCTTCCCCTCCGGCAACGAGACCGCGGCCCTCCTGGCCTCCTTCGCGGTGTTCGGCGCCGCCATGGTCGCCCGCCCGCTCGGCGCCCTGTTCTTCGGACACTTCGGGGACAAGAAGGGCCGCAAGGCCACCCTGGTCGGCGCGCTCCTGACCATGGGCATCGCGACGTTCCTGATCGGCCTGCTGCCCACCTACGCGATGGTCGGCTGGCTCGCCCCCGCGATGCTCGTCATCCTGCGCCTCGCCCAGGGATTCGCGCTCGGCGGCGAGTGGAGTGGTGCCGCCCTGGTCGCCACGGAGAACGCCCCCACGGGCAAGCGCGCCTGGTACGGCACCTTCCCGCAGGTCGGCGCCCCGCTCGGCTTCATCATCGCGAACGGCCTGTTCCTGCTCATCGCGGTGCTGCTGCCCTCCGACGACCCGACCCGGCCGTCTGACGCGTTCCTCGAGTGGGCCTGGCGGGTGCCGTTCCTGTTCAGCGCCGTCATGGTCATCGTCGGCCTCTGGGTGCGCCTGCGCCTGGTTGAGAGCGACGCGTTCACCAAGATCGTCACCACCAAGAAGGTCGCCAAGCTGCCGCTGGCCGCGGTGTTCAAGACCAACTGGCGGGAACTCATCCTGGGCACGTTCATCATGCTGGCCACCTACGTGCTGTTCTACCTGATGACCACGTTCAGCCTCAGCTACGGCCGCGCCGCGACGGATGCGCCGGTGGCGGGCCTGGGCTACAGCTACACGACGTTCGTGCTGATGATGATCGGCGGGGTGGTGTTCTTCGGCATCTTCACCCTCGCCTCCGGCCCCTGGGCCGACAAGTTCGGCCGCCGCCGCACGCTGCTCTGGGTCACCGCGGGCATCGTCGTGTTCGGTTTCCTGTTCGTGCCGCTGCTGGGCGCCGGCTTCCTCGGTGTGATGATCTTCCTGATCCTCGGCTTCACCCTGATGGGCATGACCTTCGGCCCGATGGGCGCGCTGCTGCCCGAGCTGTTCCCCACCCAGGTGCGGTACACCGGCTCCGCGTTCGCCTACAACATGAGCTCGATCCTCGGCGCGGCCGTTGCCCCATTCATCGCCGTGTGGCTGTGGACCCTCGGTGAGGGCAGCCCGTTCTGGGTCGGCATCTACCTCTCGGTGATGGGCCTGATCACCCTGGTGGCGTTGTACCTGAGCCGCGAGACCCGGGACCTCGACCTGGAGCGCTGACCCGCAACATCCGCCCCGCGAACCACGCATCCGACGCCGCACCCGCCATTTTTCGAGCTGAGCGGGTACGGCGCCGTTGCGCGGGTGGCGCGCCGCCCGCGTGCCGGCGCCTGACCCGCGTTCGCGGAGACACTCCGAGCGATGTCAACGTGGGTTGACACCAGCGCCGAGTGTCAACTACGGTTGACGGCATGTTGGATGACACTGGACGCACCCTCCTCGGCGACGCCGGCTCGCGCGACCCGATCGACACCCTGCGGGCGATCAAGGCGCAGCGCCGCGAGCTCGACCGGGCCGAAGCCCTGGCCGTGCGTCGGGCCCGGAATGCGAACACCTCCTGGCAGCTGATCGCGCTGGCCCTCGAGGTCTCCCGTCAGGCCGTGCACAAGAAATACGGCGGCAGCCGCCGGAAGGACTGACTCGGCCCGCCGGGCGCGGTGCGCGGCACACGCGGATGCCCGTCTGCGGCGGTTAAACTCGGGGAGTGAGTACGACTACCTCCGGGTCCAACACCCCTCCCTCCGCGTCGAGCGACACCCCCGCCCCCAAGCCCCGTTCCCGGCTGGGGCGCCGGAGCGCGTCCGTCGAGGGTCCGCGGGCCTCCTTCAAACAGCTGCTGCCATACCTGACCGAGCACAAGGCCGTGCTCAGCGTGGTCATCGTGCTCAGCGTGCTCGGCGCCGCCGCCAGCCTGGCCCAGCCGTTGCTGGTCAGCCAGGTGATCACCCTCGTCGAGGCCGGCGACCCGCTCGACAACATCGTCACCGCGCTCGTGGCGCTGGTGGTGATCTCCGCCCTGATCAGCGGCTACCAGCACTACCTGTTGCAGCGCACCGGCGAGGGCGTGGTGCTCTCCAGCCGCAAGCGCCTCATCGGGCGGATGCTGAACCTGCCGATCAGCCAGTTCGACGCCCGCCGCACCGGCGACCTGGTCTCCCGGGTGAGTTCGGACACCACCCTGCTGCGCGCCGTACTCACCCAGGGCGGCGTGGAGGCCATCGGCGGTTCGCTCACCTTCGTGGGCGCCATCATCGCGATGCTCATCATCGACCCGGTGCTGCTGGGCCTGACCGTGCTGGTGATCGCCGTCTCGGTGGTCACCGTGGTGCTGCTCTCCCAGCGCATCCGCACCGCCAGCCTGGCCGCCCAGACCAAGGTCGGCGACCTGGCCGCCAGTGTGGAGCGGGCCATCAGCGCCGTGCGCACGGTGCGCGCCGCGAACGCAACAGCGCGGGAGATCGCCGTGGTGGAGAAGGACGCCGAGGGCGCCTGGCAGATGGGCATCAAGGTCGCCAAGGTCTCCGCCCTGGTCGTGCCCATCGCCGGCATCGCCCTGCAGGTGTCGTTGCTCGTGGTGCTCGGCGTCGGCGGTTTCCGCGTCGCCGCCGGCAGCATCACCGTCGCCGACCTGGTGGCGTTCATCCTGTTCCTGTTCATGATGATCATGCCGCTGGGCCAGTTCTTCGGCGCGATCACCTCGATCAACTCGGCGCTCGGCGCGCTCGGCCGTATCCAGGAGATCATCGACCTGCCCAGTGAGGACCAGTTCGACCGGGAGATCGCCCCGCTGGCGATGGTGGTGGGCGCCGCGAACGCCAAGGTCAACCCGCAGGCACCCGCGATCGCGTTCGAAGACGTGCGCTTCTCCTACGCCCCGACGGCGCTGGCCACGACGGATGCTTCCACCGGCGAGCAGCTGAACGCCCCCGCCGCCACCACGCCGGCCGCGCAGACCCCCGTGTTGCGCGGGGTGTCGTTCAGCGCCCCGCGAGGCCTGCGCACCGCACTGGTCGGTCCGTCCGGGGCCGGAAAGAGCACCATCCTCGCGCTGATCGAGCGGTTCTACGACGCCGACTCCGGCGTGGTGCGCCTCGGCGGCCTCGACATCCGGAGCCTGGACCGCGAGGAACTCCGCGGCCAGATTGGCTACGTGGAGCAGGACGCCCCGGTGTTGGCCGGCTCACTGCGCGACAACCTCACCCTGGCCAGCCCCGACGCCACGGACGAGCAGTGCGTGGTCGTGCTGCACGCGGTGAACCTCGGCGAGGTGCTCGACCGCGACCCGGCCGGCCTCGGCGCGGCGGTCGGCGAGGACGGCGTCAAGCTCTCCGGCGGCGAGCGCCAGCGGCTGGCGATCGCCCGGGCGCTGCTCGCGGCCCCGCCGATCCTGCTGCTGGACGAGTCCACCTCCAGCCTGGACGGCATGAACGAGCAGCTGATGCGCGAGGCGATCGACGCCGTGGCGATGGACCGCACCCTGATCGTGATCGCGCACCGCCTGTCGACCGTGGTGGATTCCGACCAGATCGTGGTGCTCGACCACGGTGAGGTCGTCGGCACCGGAACCCATTCCGAACTGGTCGTTTCCACGCCGCTGTACCGCGACCTGGCCAAGCACCAGCTGCTGGTCTAACCCGCGCCGTTCCTTCCACGAGAGCGGGGTTGTGGTCACCTCCGCCCCGGAACCACACCACCGCTCTCGCAAGGTTTCAGGGGCGGATGAATCGCAACGTGACGATCTCGAAGGGGCGCAGGGTCAGGGTGAGCGCGTGCGGCTCCACCGGCAGGGGCGCCCCGGCGGCCAGTTCCACCCGGGGTTCGGCCAGCGTTCTTTCCAGCAGGTCGGTTTCGACCACATCCGTCGCTTCGAAATGCCGGATGAGCCGGGCCGTCGACCGGTTGCCGTGCGCCTCGTAGAGCCGCACGATCAGGTCACCGCTCCGGTCCTCGGCGAGCTTGACCGCCTCGATCACCACGGCCGGGTTGTCCACCCGCAGCAACGGTTCGACTACGGGGTCGGCCACGCCGGTCACTGTACGCACCGGCAGGTTCAGCCGATACCCCTCGGCCACGGCCTCGGGGATGCCCGACCCCAGCCGCAACGACACCCGCAGTTCATGCCGGCCCTGGTCGGCGGCCGGGTCGGGGAACACCGCCGCACGGAGCAGGGACAGACGCACCGTCGTTGCGGACCGGCCGGCGCCATCGGGCGAGCGGCCGATGTCGTAGCCGTAGGTGGAGTCGTTGGCCACCGCCACCCCGTAGCCGGGTTCACCCACGTGCACCCACCGGTGCGCCACCGTTTCGAACCGGGCGGCGTCCCAGGAGGTGTTGGTGTGGGTGGACCGGTAGACGTGCCCGAACTGGATCTCGGAGGCGGCCCGGTCGGCGTTCAGGTCGAGCGGGAACGCTAGCTTGAGCAGCTTCTGCCGTTCGTGCCAGTCCAGGTCGAAGTGCAGGTCGATCGCGGGCGAGCCGGCCCGGAGGGTGATGTTCTCGACCACCCGGGAGGACCCGAACGCGCGGGCGACCCGCACCACGGCCCGGTCGGCGGTGTCCAGGACCACTTCCACCGACTCTGCGGCGGCCAGGTCGACGGTGTTGCGTTTGTAGTGCTCGTCGATGTCCCAGGCGTCCCACTGGGTGGGGGTGTCCCGGTGCAGTTGCAGCAGGTTGCCCGGTGAGCCCAGCGGCACCAGTTCCCGGTGCGCGGCCACGTCCCACACCGAACTGAACAGCCCGTTCGCGTCGATGGTCACGGCCACGAGCCCGTTGTCGAGCACGATCCCCGAGGGGGTGTGCGTCACCGTGACGGTTCCGGCCGGCGCCGCCGGGTTCGGGGGCGCCGCATCCGCACCGGCCAGCCCCGCCACCCCGGCCAGGGCGAACGGTCCCGCGTTCAGCAGCACGGTGGCGTCGCCGGCGGAGCATAGTCCCCGCACCGTGGACTCGATCAGGTCGGTGAGGGTGTCGGCCACGGCGGCGTAGTTACGCTCGGCTTCCTGGTGCACCCAGGCGATGGACGAGCCGGGCAGGATGTCGTGGAACTGCTGCAGCAGCACCGTGTGCCAGGTGCGCTCGAGCAGGTCGTAGGGGTACTCGGCGCCGGTGCGCACCGCGGCCGTTGCGGCCCAGAGCTCCGCCTCCCGCAGCAGGTGTTCGCTGCGCCGGTTGCCCCGCTTGGTGCGGGCCTGCGAGGTGTAGGTGCCCCGGTGGAACTCGAGGTACAGCTCCCCGGACCAGACCGGCGGGTCAGGATATTCGGCCTCCGCGGTTTCGAAGAACCGCCGCGGGGTGGAGAGCTCCACCGTCGGTGAGCCCTCGAGCGACGCGGTGCGGCGGGCGGCGGCGATCATCTCCTCGGTGGGGCCGCCGCCGCCGTCGCCGAAGCCGAACGGCACCAGCGAGGTGTTCGCCGCGCCCTTCTCCGCGTACTGCCGCTCCGCGCGGGCCAGCTCCTCCCCCGACAGTTCGGCGTTGTAGGTGTCGACGGGCGGGAAGTGCGTGAAGATCCGGGTGCCGTCGATGCCCTCCCAGCGGAAGGTGTGGTGCGGCATCAGGTTGGTCTCGTTCCAGGAGGTCTTCTGGGTGAGGAACCACTTGGACCCCGCCAGGGCGACGATCTGCGGTAGCGCCGCGGAGTAGCCGAACGAGTCCGGCAGCCACACCTCGAGCGGTTCGATGCCGAACTCGGTCAGAAAGAACCGTTTGCCGGCCACGAACTGCCGCACCAGCGCCTCACCGCCGGGCATATTGGTGTCCGACTCCACCCACATCCCGCCGACCGGTACGAACGAACCGGCCGCGATTTGCACCTTCACCCGAGCGAACAATTCCGGGTAGAACTCCTTCAGCCAGGCGTATTGCTGGGCGGATGACGCGGCGAAGGCGAAGTCCGGGTTCGCGTCGATGAGGGCCAGCACGTTCGAGAAGGTGCGGGCGACCTTCCGCACGGTCTCCCGCACCGGCCAGAGCCAGGCGCTGTCGATGTGCGCGTGCCCGACGGCGTGCAGGCGGTGGGCGCTGGCGTTGGCGGGCCGGTCGAGCACGTCCGCGAGGGCGGCCCGGCCCCGGGCGGCCGTGCCGGCCACATCGTCGGGGTCCACGGTGTCGATGCAGCGCTCAAGGGCGCGCAGGATGTCCGCCCGCCGAATGCTGCCGGCGGGCAGCTCCCGCATCAGGCCGGTGAGGGTCCAGAAGTCCGCCAGCAGCTGCCACACCGTCTCGTCCCGCAGCGCGAGGTCGACCCGCCGGAGCGTGTACAGGTTCTTGTCCCCGGCGGTGGCCAGGTCGCCCTTGTCAGTGGCGACGAAGGTGAATCCGGAGGTGACGTCGGGGTTGGCCGCGGCCTCGAGATAGAGGTCGACCGGCTGGCCGGGCTCATCGGACAGCGGCACGGACCGGTTACGGGGCGAGATGGCCTTGAGGATCACCCCGTCCGGGGCGAAGACCAGCCCCTCCGCCTGGAAGCCCGGCGTCGCCGAACTGAAGCCGAGGTCGACCACCAGCTCGAGCCGAACGTCGTCGTCAACGACCCAGTCCGCCGGCACCGTCCCGGTGACGTGCACCCAGGTGGTGCCCCACGGGCGGCCCCAGCGCCGGCCCGTGCCGAAGGGGGTGAAATCCTGGCCCACCGCGTCCGCGAAGGGGACCGGCTCCCCCGGCGCATCCCAGGATTCGAGGGTCAACGGCATCGTGGCCCGGTTGATCGCGGGGCGCAGCCGTTCGCGGACGAACCGGCTGATCCGCAGCTCGACGAGTGCGCTGTCATCATGCATTCCTGGACCGCTTTCTAACCCTTGATCGCGCCTGACATGGTGAAGGACCCGCCCATGCCGCGGGAAACCAGGACGTAGAGCAGGATCACCGGCACGGAATACAGCACGGAGAACGCCGCGAGCTGTCCGTAGGCGATGGCCCCGTACTGTCCGAAGAAGCTGTAGATACTCACCGCGGCGGGTTGTTTGCTCGGGGAGAGCAGCAACACGAACGGCACGAAGAAGTTGCCCCACGCCTGGATGAACACGAAGATGAACACCACACTGAGCCCGGGCCGCATCAGCGGGACCACGATTCGCCGCAGCGCGTTCATCGCCGACGCCCCATCCACCCAGGCGGCCTCCTCCAGACTCACCGGCACCGAATCCATGAAGTTCTTGGTCATCCAGATCGCCATCGGCAGCGATGTCGCGGCCAGAAAGAAGATCGTCGCCGGGATCGAATCCAGCAGGTTCAGCCGCACGAAGAGGCTGTACACCGGCACCATGATCGCGGTGATGGGCAGGCACGTGCCGAACAGGACGCCGTACATGAACGGCTTGTTGAACCGCATGGCGTATCGGGACAGCGGGTAGGCGGCCAGCACGGAGGCCAGCACCGTGACCACCGCGGCGCCGCCGGAGAGCAACAGGCTGTTCCAGAGCGGCCGGAACGTCAGTTCTGGATTGAAGACGGCCGCGAAGTTGGCCAGGGACAGCTGGTCGGGTATCTGGGTTTGGTAGGTGGCCTTCACGTCGAGGGAGGCCAGAATCAGCCAGGCCAACGGCAGCAGGAAGCACAGCGCGATGACGACGAGCACGACGTTGGCCAGGATCGCGGCGGTTGCCTCCCGCGGCGACGCGACCGAGGTGCGTGTGGAGGTGGTGGCGGTCATCGGCTCAGACCTTCTCTGGGCGGAGCGCCCGAATGTAGACGAGGGAGAACGCCGCCCCGATGAGCAGCATCACCGTCGCGATGGCGGTGCCGTAGCCGATGTCCCCGAACTTGAACGCCTCCTGAAACGCCATGATCGGCAGGGTGGTGCTCTCGTTGCCGGGCCCACCCGCGGTCATCACCCAGATCAGGGTGAACACCGAGAGGGTCTGCAGGGTGATCAGCATCAGGTTGGTGGCGATGCTGTTCTTGATCATCGGAATGGTGATCCAGGTGAGGCGTTTGATTCCGTCGGCGCCGTCGATCATGGCCGCCTCCGTCACCTCCACCGGCACATCGTTCAGGGCCGCCCGGTAGACCATCATCGAGAACGCGGTGCCCCGCCAGGCGTTGGCCAGGATGATCGAGAGCATCGGGAAGCTGTACAGCCAGTTGGGTCCGGTCATCCCCGCCGCGGCCAGCACCTGGTTCAAGGTGCCGTCCTTGCTGAAGTAGGCGTAGGCGACGAACGCGGCCACGATCTCGGGCAGCACCCACGCCGCGACGACGGCGGTGCCGACCACCGCGCTGACCACCGTGCTGGCCCGGTTCATCAGCAGGGCGATTCCCAGGCCCAGGACGTTCTGCCCGATGATCGCGGAGGCCACCACGAACACGAAGGTCAGCCACAGCGAGAGCGGGAAGACCGGGTCCTTGAACAGGGTGAGGTAGTTGTCCAGGCCGACCCACTGGGGGTCCTGGGCGCTGCTGCCGCTGAGGGCAGCGTCGGTGAAGGAACCGTAAAACGACCAAATGACGGGGCCGAGCAGGAAGATCGCCAGCAGCATCACGGCCGGCGCCAGGGGAAGCATCCGTCGCAGGGTGCGGCCCCTGGGCCGTCCCCGGGCGCCGGGGCCCGAAGGCCCCGGCCCGGTCACGGTATCTCGAGGCGGGCGGGAAACAGTGTCGGCTGACATCGATTACTTCGAGGTGACCGTGTCGGCCCCGACGATGCCCTCCACGGCGGTATCGTAGGCGGCCGCCGCCTCTTCCACGCTCATCTGCCCCGTGATGACGGCCTCGGTGGCCGCCTGCACTTCAGCGGAGATCTTGGAGTAGTCGCTCGTCGCCGGCCGGTAGTGGGTCACATCCACCAACTTCGTCACGTCGGCCACGAACGGGTTTGCGGCAAGGTAGGTGTCCTCGCTGGCGACATCCGTACGGACCGCGATCTGGGAGTTGTTGATGGCGTACCAGAGGGCGTTCTCCTGGCTCACGGCCAAGGCGAGGAAGTCGAACGCGAGGTCGGCGTTCGCGGTCTTCGCGCCCACGGCCAGGGTCCAGCCGCCCGACATGCTCACGCCCCCGGGCTCCTCACCATTCTGGGTCGGGAACGCGGCGACGGCCATGTCCTCGGTGTACGCCGGCCATTCGTAGGCGCCCCCGGTCTGCCAGAACGACGGGGTGTATGACCCTTCGACAGTGCCGCCGAGCTTCGCCTGAGGGAACAGCTCGCCGAAGACTTTCTTCCACACATTGGGATCCAGCGCCTCGGAGGGGTCGAGGGCGAGTTTCTCCGCGTAGAGGGTTTCCAAGAACTCGAGCGAGTCCTTGAACCCCTGGGAACCGACCACCCATTTCTGGTCGTCCTCGTTGTAGAGGGTGTCGCCGGTGCCGTAGAGCAGTTCGTAGAAGCTCTGCATCACTGTGCCCTCCCCGGTGCCCTTGCCCGCGTACATGTTGAACGGCACCACGTCGGGCTGGGTGTCCTGGATGGCGCGCGCTGCGGTCAGGACATCGTCCCAGGTCGTCGGCTGCCAGGGCAGCTCGATGCCCGCGGCGGCGAAGACCGGCTTGCTGTACCAGATGGCCCGGGTGTCCGTGCCGAGCGGGACGGCGTAGACGCTGCCGTCATCGCCCATCCCGGCGGCCTTGGCCCCTTCGTTGAACTGGGACCAGTCATCCCACTCGGCGAGCTGGTCGTCGATGTTCAGCAGGTAGCCCGCATCGATGTCGGAGCGCAGCCAGAAGGTGTCCTCGTAGAAGACATCCGGTGCCGTCTCCTCCGACTTCTGCGAGAGGGCGAGCTTGGTGGAGTAGTCGTCGTCGTTGGCCTGGATCGGCTCGAGGTCGACGGTGACGCCCGGATTGGCCTTCTCGAACTCCGGCTTGATCTTGGTGAACAGGGTGTCCAGGGCCGTGAAGGAATCGGTCTTCTGGTACACGATCTTCAGGGATTGACTGTCGCCTCCGCCGTCGTCCCCGGCAGCTGTACAGCCGGAAAGGGCGACCATCGAGGTTGCCGCCACAACGGACAGGGTTAATTTAGCGTTGCGATGCATGGTGCTCCTTTGCTCCAGCTCGTGCCCCCCAAAACGCTGACCGGCGCAGTTACCGGCAGGCGGCATACCGAAATACTAAATCGAATGGATATATTCGACAAGGGCCGGCGGGTACCGTTACCGGCCTGGAACTAGCCGAGCATCAGACGCGCGGCTCGGGGGGCGAGCGCGTGGTCGAGCACCAGGCAGGCGGCCCCGATGGCGCCGACGTCCTCGCCGACGCCCGTGCCGACCACGTCGATGCGGTGGATGCTCCTGGCCACGGTGAAATCGTCGAGGAGGCCGGGGATCCGGCGCAGGTACAGTGCGCTCAGCCGGGTCCAATACGGTCCGCCGAACACCACCCGGTCGACGTCGAGCAGGTTCGTGATCACCGACACCGCCTTCGCGACCCGGCCGGCGGAGCGGTCCAGGATGGCCGCCGCCGCCGCGGAGCCGTCCCCGGCCAGGGTGCACAGCGCCGAAAACCGTTCGTCGGTCTCGTGGGCGTGGGGGTGGATGCTCGATCCGGGCAGGACCCCGGCGCGCTCCGCCTCCAGAACCATGCTCTGCGGGGTGCAGGTCACGGCGATGCACCCTCGGGACCCGCAGCCGCAGAGCGGACCGGAGGGGTCGACGATGACGTGGCCGATCTCACCGGAGTTGTGCGAGCGCCCGCGAACGACCTCGTCTCGAAGCACAAGACCGGCCCCGATTCCGGTGCCGAGGTAGAAGAAGACGAAGCTACCGACGCCGCTTGGGCCGCCGACCCACATCTCCGCCACCGCGGCCGCGGTGACGTCCTTGTCCACGAACACCGTCAGACCCGTCGCCCGGGCCAGGGCATCCCGCAGCGGAACCAGGTGCCAACCGAGAAGGTGCGGCGGATCGATCACGGTCCCCCGGTCGAAATCGATCGGTCCCGGCGTCGCGACGCCGAGCCCGGCGATCTTCGCTCGGTCCACCCCCGACCCGAGGATCAGTTCCTCGATCTCCTCGGAGATGTGGCTGATGAGCAGATCCGGGTCGCTGACCGCCGGTGTCGCGCGGCACGAGCGGTGCACAACGGCACCGGTCAGATCGAGAACGGCGAAGGTCATGACCGCCGGGTCGAGGTGCACTCCCACGGTGAAGACCCCGCCGGGATTGAGCTTCAAGAGTGTGCGCGGCTTGCCGGGCCCGATGCCCGCCTTGCCTGCCTCGACCACCATGTCCCGGTCGAGCAATCGGCGGCAGATGTTCGAGATGGTCTGCGCCGACAGGCCGGTGGTGTGCCCCAATTCCACCCGGCTGAGCCCGCTGGCCGAGCGTCGAATAGCGTCGAGGACCACGGCGGTGTTGAAATCGCCCATCCGCGGCAGATTGGTGCCGCGCCGCGCTCCCGGTTCGCCTGCTGGAACCACGGATTCACCTCATCGCTCGCCTCGGGATGACTGAATCCTATTCCGTCGTGTCGACTGCCGCGCCGCTTCGCGGGCGGGGCGCCTCCGCCGAGGGAGCGTGCGCGCGCTGCGCGGGTGCCGCGCCACTTCGCGGGTGGCGCGCCACCCGCGTAACGGCGCACGACCCGCGCGACGGGATGCGCGGGTGCGGCGCCGCTACGCGGGCGGACAGCGCTAGTCGGCGAGGTGGTAGCGCAGGCTGGCGAGCTCGGCGCGGAGGGCCGGCGGCACCCGGGTGCCGAATCGGGCGAAGAGCTCCTCGGTGAGGTCGCACTCGGCCAGCCAGGAGGCCGGGTCGATGCGGAACAGTTGCTCGAGGGCGTCCTCGCCCACGTCGAGGCCGGCCACGTTGAGGCCGCCCGCCACCGGCATCCGCCCGATCGGGGTGTCGACGGCGGCAGCCGACCCTTCGACCCGGCGGATGATCCACTCGAGCACGCGGGAATTCTCGCCGAAGCCGGGCCAGAGGAAGCTGCCGTCCTCGCCCTTGCGGAACCAGTTGACCTGGAAGATCGCGGGCGCCTTGGTGCCCAGGTCCTTGCCGACGCGGAGCCAGTGCGCCCAGTAGTCCGCCATGTTGTAGCCGCAGAACGGCAGCATCGCGAACGGGTCCCGGCGCAGCTCCCCCACGGTGCCCTCGGCGGCGGCGGTCTTCTCCGAGGAGATGGTGGCGCCCATGAACACGCCGTGCTTCCAGCTGCGGGCCTCGGCCACCAGCGGCACATTGGTGGCACGGCGGCCGCCGAACAGGATGGCGTCGATCGGCACCCCGCCGACGTCTTCCCAGCTGGCGGCGATCGACGGGCACTGCGCCGCCGGCACGGTGAACCGGGAGTTGGGGTGCGCGGCGGGCCGGCCGCTGTCGGGGGTCCAGGAATTGCCCTCCCAATCGGTGAGGTGCGCCGGCGGGGTGTCGGTCAGGCCCTCCCACCAGACGTCGCCGTCGTCGCGCAGGGCGACGTTGGTGAAGATGGTGTTGCCCCACACCGTCTGCACGGCGGTGGGGTTGGTGGTCTCGCCGGTGCCGGGGGCGACGCCGAAGAACCCTGCCTCGGGGTTGATCGCCCACAGCCGGCCGTCGTCGCCGGGCCGGAGCCAGGCGATGTCGTCGCCGATGGTCTCCACGCTCCAGCCGGGGATGGTGGGCTGCAGCATCGACAGGTTGGTCTTGCCGCAGGCCGAGGGGAACGCGGCCGCCACGTGGTACGTGCCGCCCTCCGGCGAGGTGACCTTGATCAGCAGCATGTGCTCGGCCAGCCAGCCCTCGTCCCGGGCCATCACCGAGGCGATCCGCAGCGCGAACGACTTCTTGGACAGCAGGGCGTTGCCGCCGTAGCCGGAGCCGAACGACCAGACCTCGCGGTCCTCGGGGAACTGCACGATGTACTTGGTGTCGTTGCTGGGCCAGGTGACATCCGGCCGGCGGACGCCCTGTCCGTCGACGAGCGGGAAGCCCACGCTGTGCACGGTGCGCACCCACGGGGTGCCGGCCTCGATCAGCTTGAGGACGGCGGTTCCCATCCGGGTCATGATGCCCATGTTCAGCACGACGTAGGGCGAGTCGGTGAGCTCGACGCCGAGCTGGGAAATCGGGCCGCCGAGCGGGCCCATCGAGAACGGCACCACGTAGAGCGTGCGGCCGCGCATGCTGCCGGCGAAGACCTCGTCGAGCTCGCCGCGCATCTGTGCGGGCTCGGCCCAGTTGTTGGTGGGGCCGGCGTCATCGCGGGAGGTGGAGCAGATGAAGGTACGGTCTTCGACCCGGGCCACGTCGGACGGGCTGGTGCGGGCAAGGTAGCTGCCCGGCCGCCATTCCGGGTTGAGCCGGATCAGTTTGCCCTCGGTGACGAGCTGCTTGGCCAGCCGGTCGGCCTCCTGGGCGGTGCCGGTGCACCACACCACGGCGTCGGGCTTGGTGAGGCGGGCGATCTCGTCGACCCAGGCCTGG
The DNA here is from genome assembly GCF_025463825.1 of Cryobacterium sp. Taxonomy (GTDB): domain Bacteria; phylum Actinomycetota; class Actinomycetes; order Actinomycetales; family Microbacteriaceae; genus Cryobacterium. The sequence goes on along the minus strand of NZ_JAODBG010000035.1, from coordinate 83,551 downwards.
AGGGCGGGGTCGGTGGACCCGGTGGGCGCACCGTACCCGGTGGGGACCGTCGTGGCGGCGGCGTGGGCGCCGGTGGAGCGGGTGGCGCGGCGAACGGGGTGGGTGACGGTCATTGTCTGGCCTTCCTCGGGATGCGGTCTGCACTGGCGAAAATACTCCCGGCGGCGGACCGCGGGCTGAGATGTGGCTCCAGGAGCGCTAATTTCGCCCTGTGCATTAAGAATGCGCCCCGGATCCGCGCCCTATCCCAAAAAATGGCCGTTAAGAATCACTGTTCTTTACGTATGCTTAAGGAATGCCAACGCCGGCCTCAGACCTGGTCACCCTCGGTCATCGCATCCGTCATTTTCGCAGCGAGCGTGCGCTCACTCTCGACCAGCTGGGCGAGCGGGTGGGCCTGGCGGCCAGCCAGCTCTCGCTGATCGAGAACGGCCGGCGCGAGCCGAAGCTCTCCACCCTGCAGCAGCTGGCGCAGGCCCTGGGGGTGCCGCTGGCCGAGCTGCTCAGCGGCGAAGCGCCCAACACCCGCGCAGCCCTGGAGATCGAGCTGGCCCGGGCGCAGAAGAACCCGCTCTACGGGGCGCTCGGCCTGCCCCAGGTGAAGGTCACCAAGGGCACCCCGCTGCCCGCGATCGAGTCCCTCGTCGGTTTGCACCGGGAGCTCGCCCGCCGTGCCAGCGAGGCCATCGCCACACCCGAGGAGGCCCGCCGGGCCAACACCGAGTTGCGCGAGCGGATGCGCGAGCGCGGCAACTACGTGCCCGACATCGAGAAGCTCGCCGAGGAGCGGGTGCGGGCATCCGGCCACGTGTCGGGCGCGCTCACCCACCGCGAGGTGAGCGTGATGGCCGAGCAGCTCGGCTTCACCCTGATCTACGTGAACGACCTGCCGCACTCCACCCGGTCCGTGACCGATTTGGCCAACCACCGCATCTACCTGCCGCCGGCGTCGATCCCCGGCGGGCACGGATTGCGGTCGATGGCGCTGCAGGCGATGGGGCACCGGCTGCTCGGGCACGAACGGCCCGGCAGTTACGCCGAGTTCCTCTGGCAGCGGTTGGAGATCAACTACTTCGCGGCCTGCTGCCTGATGCCGCTGGAGGCGACCCGGACGTTCCTGCAGACCGCCAAGCGGGAACGGGTGCTGTCGGTGGAAGACCTGCGCGACGCGTTCGGGGTCACCCACGAGGCGGCGGCGCTGCGACTGACCAACCTCGCCACGGAGCACCTGGACATGACCGTGCACTTCCTGCGCGTCTCCGGCGACGGCGCCCTGCAGAAGGGCTACGAGAACGACGGCCTGCCGCTGCCGGCCGACGTGACCGGGTCGATCGAGGGCCAGCTGGTCTGCAAGCAGTGGAGCGCCCGCAGCGCGTTCACCCACACCAACCGCACCACCGAGTTCTACCAGTACACCGATACCCCGGCAGGTACCTTCTGGTGCGCCACCCAGACCGGCAGCACAGCGGATGGCGAGTTCTCGATCAGTGTCGGCGCTCCGTTCGCGGAGGCCAAGTGGTTCCGCGGCCGGGAGACCACCCAGCGGGCGGTGTCCCGCTGCCCCGACGAATCCTGCTGCCGTCGGCCGTCCGGCGCGGTCGCAGCCCGCTGGAATGACAAGGCCTGGCCGAGCGCCCGGCTGCACGCGCACGTGCTCTCCCCGTTGCCCAGCGGCACCTTCCCCGGGGTCGACGACACCGAGGTGTACGAGTTCCTCGAGGCGCACGCCGACCAGTAGGCCGACCGAGTATCGGCTGCCCGGACGCGTCAGGGCTTGGCAGAGCCGTCCACTCCAGCGAGCAGTGCGAAGAAGTCACCGAGCACAAGCCTCGTGTCGAGGTTGCTGTAGACGGTCCTGGTGGGTTCACCGTCGATCGGTGTGAGCGATGCGCCGGGATCATCAATCGCTGTCGCCACGAGCGGGGCGCTGTCGCCGAGGCACCACATCGGGCCGAGTTGAACGCTGTCCGGCAGATCCAGCACCTCGAATACATTCCACAGCCAGCGCCCGACGGTTCCCGACCTGCGCAGCGATAGACGCAGCTCCGCGATGGAGATCGCCAACCGGCGATAGGTCTCGACCGGGACCTGCCGGATGTGCAGGCCAGGGTGGGCCAGGACGAAACGCGCGGCCTCGCTATCGGTCTGCTCGTTATATTCCCACTCCCCAGACAACGAGCCGCCGACCCACACCGGGGTGAACCGCTCGGCGATACCAGCATCGAGGGAGAGGGCATCTGCGATGTTGGTGAGGGGGCCCGCGCAGACGACGAACAGCGGAAGTTCATCTTCCGACCGCGCAACATCCACTATGGCGCCGGCGGCACGGGATGCACGGCCCCGACCTCCGAAACGGGTGTCGGGGCCGGCCGCAATCGGTACAGAGGCGTGCCCGAGCGAGTGCAACAGCTCTGCTGCGAGGGCCGCACCTCGCTCGGCTTCCCCCGTCGGATCACCGAACATCGGGCTGGTCAGTGAACTCGTGACCGCGACGATCCGGTTCGTCGGCACCAGGGCGTGGTGCGCCAGGGCAACGAGACCGTCGGGATCGCCTGCCCAGTCGTTGTCGACGAGCACCCGGCATCGCTGTGCGACGTGAATCATGTGGTCCTCCTGAGCGGGACGACGCTGTCCTCGATGGACGACATCTCGGAAACGTCACGCGTTCGGACGTAATCCCACGTCAACGATGCGTCACAGTCGTTGCCGCGACGATCCTGTATTCCATTGGATGGGAGGCTGGTCAAGCTCGGGAACGATCCCGGCGGCTGCTGCCGCACGGTATTCTGGAACACCATTGCCGTCGCCCTGCCCCTGGCCGACGGCCCCTGATCCGAGGAGAACCAGATGTCGGTCGGCTTGCTCGCCGTAGTCGATGACATTCTTACCGCTGCCCTCAAGGCGAGCGCTAAGACCGCCGGCGTTGTCATCGACGACGCGGCCGTCACCCCGCAGTACGTCCAGGGGCTCTCCCCGGCGCGCGAACTCTACGTGGTCTGGCGGATCGCGCTGGGCAGCATGTTCAACAAGTTCATCATCATCATCCCGCTCGCCTTGCTCCTGTCCGCATTCGCGCCCTGGGTGTTGCCCTTCCTGCTGATCCTCGGCGGCACCTACCTGTGCTTCGAGGGTGCGGAGAAGGTCACCGAATGGTTCGGCGTGCACCACGCCGCCGACGAGACCGAGGCCAGGGACGAGGGGAGGCTCATCTTCGGCGCCATCCGCACCGACCTCATCCTCAGCACCGAGATCATGCTGATCGCGCTGGCGAGCCTCGATCCCGACTTCGGCATCTGGATGACGCTCGGCGCCCTGGTCGTCATCGGCCTCGGCATGACCGCGCTGGTCTACGGCGCGGTCGCGCTGCTGGTCAAGATCGACGATATGGGACTGGCCCTGATGAAGAACCCGGCGCGGCGCATCCGGCGCACCGGCGCCCGGATCGTGCGGTCGATGCCCGCCGTGTTCCGGCTGATCGGCATCATCGGCACGGTCGCCATGCTGTGGGTGGGCGGCCACCTGGTCATCGCGAACCTGGCCGAGACGTTCTGGCACGGCCCGTACGAGCTGCTGCACACCGTGACGCACGCGGTCGAAGCGGCCGGGCCCGTCGTCGTCTGGGTCGCCGACACGGCGATGTCCGCCGTGATCGGTCTCGTTCTGGGCCTGATCATCGTCGGAGTCGTGCTCGGGATCTCGCGCCTCCGGGGGCGCAACCAGCCGGGCGCCGCCGCGCACTGACGTCGGGCCCGTCGGCGCGGATGACGCCGCGAACAAACACCATTCTCTGATTGTCAAGTTCTTGGATCGTCTCTTTTCGACGAGTACTCTGGCGAAAAAAGGAACGAGATGAGGTGGAGCGATGACGGCCGACCCCTTCCAAACAGCATCCGATGTCCTCTCCGAGGCCGGCGGGAGAATCGACGAGTTGGCTCGCCCGTTCGTGCGGTTCCTTCCGGTCAGCGGCGCCTCGATTTCGACCTTCGGCTCGCTCCTGGGTGCCGAGACGATCTCCGCCACGGATGCTCGGGCCGGGCGGGTGGACGAACTGCAGTTGGACCTCGGTGAGGGCCCGTGCTGGGACGCCCTGATCACCAGGGCGCCCGTGCTCGAGCCCGACTTCGCGTCCAGCGAAACCTGGCCGGCCTTCTCGGACGGGATCCGCGAGGAGAACATCGCGGCGATCTTCGCGTTCCCGCTCATGTTCGGGCCGTTGGAGATCGGTGCCGTGGACCTGTACTCCAGCACTCCCATGCAACTCACCGACCTGCAACAGAAGCAGTCCATGGCCCTGTCCGCGATCGTCAGCCGGATCCTGCTGCGGCACGCCGTCAGCGGCGGCGAACCCGGCGAGACGACGACATTCTCGCGCCGGCTGATCCATCAGGCGACGGGCATGGTTCTCGCCCAGCTCGGGACCAAGGCGGACGACGCGTACCTGATCATCCAGGCCAGGGCGTTCGCCGACAATCGCCCGATGCGGGACGTCGCGGAAGACATCATTGAACGCCGCATCCGGTTCGGCACCCTCAGGGAGACCGGCGAGGAGACGCCGTGATCGAGACGACGCGCACCGAAGCACTCTTCGACGCCTTCACCACTTTGGCGGACACTCTCGTGGCCGGTTACGACGTGCTGGAACTCCTGCAGTCGCTCGTGGAGTACTGTCACGACCTGCTCGACGTCGACTCCGCCGGGATCCTGCTGGCGAATCCGGACGGCGACCTGGAGGTCGTCGCCTCCACCAGCGAGGCGAACGCCCTGGTGGAGATCATGCAGCTGGACGCGGACGCGGGGCCCTGCCTGGAGTCCTTCCGCGCCCGCGCCGTGGTGTCCGTGCCCGACATCGGCGTGGACTCCGAGCGCTGGCCCGACTTCACCTCCACTGCCAGGACCCGGGGCATCCACTCCGTGTACGCTATCCCGTTGCGCCTGCGCCGGAGCACCATCGGCACCCTGGACCTGATGCGCAACGAGCGCGGCGAGATCGACCCGTTCGACGTCCGGGCCGCGCAGGCCCTGGCGGATGTGGCGACGATCGGGATCCTGCAGGAGCGCACCATCCGGGACGCCTCGACGATCCGCGACCAACTGCAGCAGGCGCTCTCCACGCGCATCATCATCGAGCAGGCCACGGGGGTCGTCGCGGAGACCGAAAAGCTCTCCATGGATGAGGCCTTCGCCTGTATCCGCGGGCATGCCCGCGCCCGTCAGACACCGCTGAGCATGGTCGCCCGGCAGCTTGTCTCCGGTGAGATCCGGTTGTAGCGCCACCAGGGCTAGGGAACGATGTGCCCGGCGGCGCGGAACAGCTCGTACCATTCCGGCCGGGTGAGCACCAGATCCGAGCCCAGCGCGGCCGCGGCGACCCGCTCGGGGCTGGTGGTGCCCAGCACCACCTGCATCTGCGCCGGGTGCCGGGTGATCCAGGCCGTGGCAATGGCGATGGTGGGCACGTCGTAGGCGGCGGCGAGCCGGTCGAGAACGGCGTTGAGTTCGGGGTGCTCCGGCGAGCCGAGGAACACCCCGGTGAAGAAGCCGGCCTGGAACGGCGACCAGGCCTGGATGGTGATGTCGTGCAGCCGGCAGTAATCCACGATCCCGCCGCCGTCGAGGGTGATCGACTGCGGCTCTGCGACCATGTTGGCCGCGATTCCCTGCGCGATGATCGGCGAGTGGGTGATCGAGAGCTGCAGCTGGTTGGCCACGATCGGCTGCCGCACCGACGTGCGCAGCAGGTCGATCTGGCGCGGCGTGTGGTTGGAGACGCCGAAGGCGCGCACCTTGCCGGCGGCCTCCAGGTCGTCGAACGCACGGGCGACTTCGTCGGGCTCGACGAGCGCGTCGGCACGGTGCAGCAGCAGGATGTCGATGCGGTCCGTCTGCAACGCGGTCAGGGACCCCTCCACGGACGCCAGGATGTGCTCGTAGGAGAAGTCGAAGTAGCCCTCGCGAATCCCGGTCTTGGTCTGGATGGTGATCTCGTCCCGCTGGGACGAGGTCAGTTGCAGCGCCTCGGCGAAGCGGCGTTCGCAGCCGTGCCGTTCGTTGCCATAGACGTCGGCGTGGTCGACGAAGTCGATGCCCGCGTCGCGGGCGGTGCGCACCAGCTCCCGGACCTCATCGTCGGATTTCTCGGCGATCCGCATCAGGCCGAGCAGGACGTTCGGGGCGACGATATCGGTGCCGGGCATGGTGAAGGTCTTCACGGGGCGGGTCCTTTCCGGACGGGTGGGGTACGTCATTCACCGTACTTCAGGCGCGCTCGAGAAGTACAACACGCATCGACGATGCGATTCAGAAGCGCCGTAGTTCAATAAGCGGGTGGGTCAGGCGTGGTCCTCGATGCGCCATTCGTCATGCCAATCGATGAACACGTCGTCACCGTCGAACCGGATCGGCAACCAGACATAGTCGGCGATGGATGTGTCAGGGTCGGGCAGGTCGATCGCGCCCCACTCGCTGTGGTCCGTGCCGGGGCGGAACATCTTCTCGAACAGGGCGGGGATGTCGGGCAGGTCCGCCGGCGGGTCCACCATCCAGCGGTCGCCGAGGGCGATGTAGAGGTCCTTCTTGGTGGGGTGCTTGAAGATCGACGACAGCTGCGAGCGGTAGGAGGTATTCGACTCATCAGCGGGATGCGGGTTGCCGATCACCGTCCAGGGACCGTGGTAGCTGTCGGCGACGGCCGACTCCGACTGGTTGGGGAAGTACCCGGTGGTGCCGGAGGTGATGAGGTAGTGCCGCTGGTTGCGGAGGAAGTAGGCCGGCGCCTCCCGGACGAACGGGGGTTGGCGGCGCGGGAAGTGCGTCGAATAGTAGCCGGTGACATCCGTGTAGTCGTCGGTCAGGTCGGCGCAGATCAGCTCGCTGTGCACGCGTTCGAAGTAGTAGTACGCCTTGCCGTCGGACGGGTCGACGACGAGGTCGAAGTCGCCGGCGTTCATGCCCAGCGGCCGGATGCCGCTACGCACGAGCTCGTACGGGCCGAGGATGTCGTCGGCGGTGAAGACGCTCGACATCTGCTCAATGTTGCTTTGCATCACCTTGACCCAGCAGACGTACTTGCCGGTGCGCGCGTTGTGGATGATGTGCGGCCGGTCGGCGAGCTGGGCGGGGTGTAGCGGGTTCTCCGGGTCCTCGGGCACCGGCGGGATGATCAGCCCCCGGTCCTCCCAGTTGTACAGGTCGGTGGAGGAGTAACAGCGCATCCCCCAGTGCCAGACGCCGTTGCCGGGCTGGGTGCGTTCCTTGTTCTCCCCGTACCAGTAGAAGACGCCGTCGACGGCGAGGATCGAGCCACCGTGGGCGTGGATCCGTTCGCCGTTGGTGTCCAGCCACGGCTGGCCGGGGCGGATGGAGTGCTGCATTGCTGGTCCTTTTCCGGATGCTGTCATCGACATCTCTACCACCGGCTGTACGGCGGCTTGGCCGGGTCGTCGGCCGGGGCCCGGAACGTCGTGGTGAACGAGTGCGCGCCCGCGCCGACCTCGTGCACGTCGCCGCCGCCGGGCAGCACCACCGTGGCGGTGGAGCCGGGCGGCACGACGACCTCGAGGGTGAAGGTGCCGCCGTCCCGGTGCCACCGGGAGGAGGCCGTGCCGTACGGGGTCTGGTGCCGGGCCGACGCGTGCGTGAGTCCGCCGCCGGGCTGCGGGGCGATCCGCAAGCGGGCGAAGCCCGGTTCCGCGGAGTCGAGCCCCGCCACGACGCGATGCATGAAGTCGGCGACCGCGCCCAGGGCGTAGTGGTTGAACGAGGTCATGTCCCCCGGATTCACGGACCCGTCGGGAAGCATGCTGTCCCAGCGCTCCCAGATGGTGGTCGCCCCCATACTCACGGGGTAGAGCCAGGACGGCAGTTCGTCCTGCAGGAGCAGGTGGTAGGCGGCGTCGATCCCGCCGGCCCGCACGAGCGCGTCGCAGATGATGGGCGTGCCCACGAAACCGGTGCTGATGTGGAAGTCCGCCGATTTGACGAGGTGCAGCAAACGCTCCCCCGCCCGAGCGACCTGCGTCTCGGTGGCGAACAGTTCGAACACGATGGCGACGGCGATGGCGGTGACGGTGTCGCTGACCACCCGCCCGTTCGGCGCGATGTACTCGGCCTGGAACGCCGCGGTGGCGCGCTCGGCGACCGTGCGGTAGTGCGCAGCGTCGGCATCCTTGCCCAGGATCGCCGCGGTCTCGGCCAGGAGCCGGGCGGTGCGCACGTGGTACGCCGTGGCGACGAGGTATTTGTCGGTGCGGGAGTCGCCCGGGCTCTCCGGCGGCGCGGTCGGGTCGAGCCAGTCGCCGAGCTGGAAGCCCGTGTTCCACAGTCCGGTGTGGCCGGTCAGATCGTCGACGAGGTCCACCCAGCCGCGCATGCTGGCGTACTGGTCGGCGAGGATGCGGGTGTCACCGTCGTGCCGGTACATCTCCCACGGCACGATGACCGCGGCATCGCCCCACGCGGCGGTGGGGAAGTTGGGAAAACCACAATCGACCCACGGCACGAAATTGGGCACGTGCCCCTCGTCGACCTGTTCGTAGGCCACGTCGCGAAGCCAGCCGGTGAGGGTACCGTGCACACCGAACAGGCGCAGCGCCGTGGGCGCGAAGACCTGGATGTCGCCTGTCCAGCCGAGCCGTTCGTCCCGCTGGGGGCAGTCGGTCGGCAGGTCGACGAAGTTGTCCCGCATGCTCCACACCACGTTCTCGTGCAGGCGGTTCAGGCCCGGGTGCGAGCTGTCGAACCAGCCGGTGCGCTCCATGTCGGTGTGCACGACGAGGGCCTCCACATCGACGGTCTCGATGCCGCCGGGCCAGTTCTCGACCTCCGCGTACCGGAAGCCGTGCAGGGTGAACCGCGGGGTCCACTCTTCGAGGCCGTCCCCGGCGAGGGTGTACCGGTCCACGGACACCGCAGAGCGGAGCGGCCGGACGCCGAGCAGGCCGTCTTCGAGGACCTCGGCGTGGTGCAACGTCACCACGTGCCCCGCGTCGCCGGCGACCCGGATGCGGAGCTTGCCGGCGATGTTCTGGCCGAAGTCCAGCCGGATGCGGTTGCCCGCGACGGCCTCGACGCTGACCGGCGTCAGGACCTCGGTCACCCGCACGGCTGGGCCGGTCGGCGGTTCAAGCTGGGCCGGGAAGGCGGCCAGCTCGAGCCGGGTGGGCGCGGTCCACCCGGTGGCGTCGAAGCCGGCCTCGCTCCACCCGGCGGGCAGCAGCCGGGCGTCGTAGGCCTCCCCCTCGTAGAGGCCCACCTCGGTGATCGGCGAGTCGCTCGACCGCCAGGAGTCCGTCAGGGGCACGGACACCACGGTACCGTCGAGGAGGGTGAGCTCCAGCTGCAGCAGCACGGAGGCATCCTGCCCGTAGAGGTCCCAGAGGCCACCCTCGAACCCGATCCGGCCCCGGTACCAGCCGTCGGCCAGCCAGACCCCGATGGCGTTCCGGCCGGAGCGGATCGCATCCGTCACGTCGTAGGTCTGGTAACGCAGGCGATGGCTGTAGCTGGTCCAGCCCGGGGAGAGGAGATCGTCGGAGACGCACCGGCCGTTGAGCGCGAGTTCGTAGACGCCGTGGGCCGTGGAGTAGATCCGCGCCCGCTGCACCGCGCCGGGGGTGATGCCGAGGTCGGCGGCATCCCATTCCGCGCGGAGCAGGTACCCCTTCCGGAGGGTTCCCTGTGGTTCCGCGGTCGACGGGGCGACGAACGGGACCGCCCAGTCGGTGCGTTCGAGCAGCCCGGCCTCGATCGGAAGCGGTGCGCTCCAGGCGGCGGGCGTGCCGGCGTCACTGCGCGGGCGGAGCCGTAGGGTCACCGCTTCACGGGAGGCCAGCGGGGCGAACGGCCAGTCGAGAAGGCGGTTCGGTGCGCCCGCTTCGGTGTGCTGCTGGGTGCTGCCGTCCGCGCGGGTGAGCTCAAGGTCGATCGACTCGATCGGCTCAAGGCTCGCTGTCGTCCAGGAGACGCGTGGCCGGCTCTCGCCGATGCCGAGGGTGGACCCGCCCCGGCGGTTCTCCAGCCAGATCTCGCTGATGGCGGTCGTGGTGCCTGTTGTGATGTCTGTTGTGGTGCTCATGTGTCGTTATCCCTTGACCGATCCGGCGGTGAGGCCCTTCATGACCTGTTGGTTCAGGAAGAGGTAGATGAAAAGTGTTCCCAGCACGTTGACCGCGATCGCGGCGAACGTCGGCCCGTATTGCACGGCGCCGTACTGGCCGGTGAAGTTCAGCAGCCCGACCTGGATGGTGCGGAGGGCATCGCTGTTGGTGAACGTCAGCGCGATGAGCAGGTCGTTCCAGAGGAAGAAGAACTGCACCAGGCCGACGGTGAAAATCGCGTTCTTCACCAGCGGCAGCCCGACCGCCCAGAAGGAGCGGAGGATGCGTGCACCATCCAGCGTGGACGCTTCGAAGATTTCGCGCGGTACCGACCGGAAGAAGGTCGCCATCATGAAGACGGTCAGCGGCAGCCCGGTGGCGATGTAGGTGAGGATCATCGGCCAGTAGCTGCCGGTCAGGCCGGTGCGGAAGTAGATCGTGAACAGCGGCAGGATGCTCATCTGGGTGGGCACCATGATGCCGGCCAGGAAGAGCAGCAGGACGGTGCCGCGGCCCTTCCACACCATCACCTCGAGCGCGAACCCGGCCGCCACGCCGACGATCAGGATGACCGCGAGGGACGGGAACACCACGATGATGCTGTTGAGGATGTACGTGCCGAAGCCACTGTCGAAGACCGAGACGTAGTTGTCGAGCGACCAGGACTGCGGAAGCGTCCAGAACGGCTCATTGAGGAACTCGTTCTGCGTCTTGAAGGAGCCGAGGAACATCCAGAGCATCGGGTAGACCACGATGACCAGGAGGATCGCCAGGAACACCCGGATCGGCAGGCGGGAGAAGAATTGGCGGGGCGTGGTCCTCCGGTTGCGTGGCACGGTGCTGCGGCCCTGGCGTCGCGTCGCAGCGCTCGGGACGGAAATGGTCTGCGTGGTCATGGGTCAGCCCTTCGTGACGTCGCGGCGCGTGGACCGGAAGATGAAGATGGTGAAGATCAGGCAGAGGATCGTCAGCATCAGGGCGATCGTGCTGCCGTAGCCGTATTGCCCGTAGGTGAACGAGGTCTGGAACATGTAGACCGTCAGCGGGGTCGTGGCGTTGCCCGGGCCGCCGTTGGTCAGGGCGACGACGCTGTCGAAGACCTTGAGGGTGCCGTTGATGCTGAAGATCAGCGACGACAGCAGCACCGGGAGCGAGAGCGGCAGCACGATGGTGCGGATGAGCTTCCAGCCGCCGGCACCGTCGAGGCGGGCGGACTCGAGCATCTCCTCGGGGATGTCGAGCAGGCCGGCGTAGAGCAGGACGCCGTAGAAACCCATCGACTGCCACAGGCCCATCAGCAGCAGGATCCAGAACGACGCATCCGGCGTGCCGAACCAGTCGATCGATTCAATGCCGAAGAGGCCCAGGAACGAGTTGACCGGCCCGGTGGTCGGGGCGGCCTCGAATAGTCGCTGGAACAGCAGCGCGACGGCCACGGTCGGCAGCACGATCGGAAAGAAGATGATGGTGCGGATCGCCGACGACGACCTCTTCAACCAGAAGACGTAGAGCGGGGAGAGCCCGAAGCCGGCGCCGACCTGGAGCACGGTCATCACGATCGCGAACCGGACGGTGAACCAGATGACGCTCCAGGCCGCGGGGTCCTGGAAGAACTTGATGAAGTTGCCGAAGCCGTTGAAGGTGAAGCCGACGATCGGGTTGCCGTCCAGGACCGTGTAGCCGAGTGACCAGACGATTGGGACGAGCATGATGAGCGAGTAGACCACGAGGGCCGGCCCGAGAAGGATCAGGATGGCGCGCTTGTCGCCGAGGACTCTTTCCATGGTTCTTTCCGTCTGTTGGCTGCCGGGGCAGCGGGGAAGGAGCGGGGGCGCGGCGCGGACACCGCGCCCCCGTACTACGAGGGCGAGGAATCACCCCTCGTCGTTGGCTGCCTGGACGAGTTTCTTGAACTCGGCTCCGCTGAGGCTGCCGCTGGCAAGCCCACCGCCATTGGTCTGCTGACACTGGTGCCCTTGGAGGTGAACAGCGCCTCGAACCAGAGGATGCTCGACGGCGCATCCTGGATCTGCTGCTGCACGATCTGGGTCGTTTCCGGCAGACCGGCGGGTGGGCTGTCGAGTGCGAACCCGGACACCACGCCGCTCTCGTTGAGCACGGCGTCGCCGTAGTTGGAGACGATGCACTTCAGCCAGGCCGCCTGGCTCTCACCGAAGCCCTTCTTCGCGAACATGACCGGAACGCCGACGTTGGCCGGAACCTGGTCGATCGCGCCCTGGCCGCCCTCGACGCCGGGGAACGGTGCGAAGCCGATGTTGTCGGCGCCGATGGCGTTCTGTTCCTCGTCGTTGAAGTTCGCCAGCGCCCAGCTGCCCATGTAGAAGAAGGCGGACTTGCCGGTGAGGAACTCTTTGATGGCGGCGTTGTAGTCGATCGAGCCGATCGCTTCGCCGAAGTAGCCGGCCTCGCCGAGGGCGGCGACCTCGTCGGCCGCCTTGACGTACTCGGGGTCGGTGAGCTTGGCGTCACCGTCGGCCACGGCCTGCAGGGCGTCGGGGCCCAGGTCACGGGCGATGTAGTCGCCGACGAGCCTGGTGATGGGCCAGCCGTCCTTGCCGGCCGCGGAGAACGGCTGCACGCCGGCGCCGTCGAGAGTCGCGGCGGCCGCGACGAGGTCATCCCAGGTGGCCGGAGCCTCGATGCCGTTGTCGGCCAGGATCTGCTTGTTGTACCGGAAGCCCTCGATGTTGAACTCGGTGGGCAGCGAGTACAGCGTGTCCTCGCCGTACAGCGCCTTGATGGTGGATTCCGCCGCGGGCAGGATCTTGTCGGAGACGCCGAGCTCGTCGAGCTCCGCCGAGAGGTCGACGAGCTGGTCCGCATCGATGAACTGCTTCATCAGCGAGGGGGTACCGGCGGCCATCAACATGTTCGACAGGGCGTCCTGGCCGGCGAGCAGCTGGAGCTTCTGGTCGAACTGCGGGCCGGCCGATTTGTCGGCGGTCAGCGGGGCGGCCTTCTCCTCGGCTGCGCACTGGTCGGTCGCGAGCGTCTTGAGCGTGCCGATGATGGTGGTGTTCTCGGTCTGACCGAGGTAGGTGAATTTGCCGCTTCCGGCGGTGGCGTCGCCGCCGGCGGGGCCGCAACCGGTGAGCAGGAGCGCTCCCGCTCCCAGGACGGCCACGAGGGGCGCGATACGCCTCATTCGTGAGTTCGGTGCTGTGATCACAATTCCTCCTTGAAGTGCGAAGCTCCAGGATTGAAGCGATTCATCTGGGAACTTAGGCGCGGGGCCCTACATCTGTCAACCTTTTCTTGTTACGTTTTGGAACGCTTCATTTTAGTTCGCGGGCGGAACGGCCGCGGAACGTGGGAGTATTCGAGCAGCGACGGACTCGTCGATGAGAGCAGGGGTAGTTCTGTGGCACAGGCGCGGAGAGAGCCCGGGAGGTCCGCCCCGAGCATGGCGGACGTCGCCCGGCACGCCGGCGTGGCCCTGGGCACCGTCTCGAATGCCTTGAACAACCCGGAGAAAGTCCGGGAAGGCACGCGGCGCAAGGTGATGGCCTCGATCGCCGAACTCGGCTTCATCCGCAACGACGCCGCCCGTTCACTGGCGGCGGGAACCAGCAATACCATCGGCATCGTGCTGGCGGACCTCAGCAACTCGTTCTTCGTCGACATCGCCCGGGGCGCCGAGTCGACCGTGCGGGAGCACGGGATGAACCTCCTCATCGCGAACTCGGATGTGGACCTGGCAAAACAGGCGATGAACATCAGCCTCTTCGAGGAGTCCAGGGTGGCGGGCGTCTTGCTGGCCCCGCTCGACTCGGCCTTCACCCGCAAGGCCAACTCGCTGCTGCGGAGCACTCCCCTGGTCTTGGTGAACTACGAATCGGAATCCGGGAGCTATTCCGGCGTGGTCGCGGACGAGGTCCACGGCGGCTACGAGGCCGCCCGCCACCTCATCAGCCTTGGACGCAGACGGCTGGTCTTCCTGGGCGGACCGCTGATGCTCACCGCCGTCGCCCAGCGTCTCGCCGGTGCGCGGGCCGCCGTGGCGGCGAGCCCGGGGGTGAGCCTCGAGCACATCCAGACGCGAGCGCTCAAGATCTCCCACGGGCGGCAGGCGGGGCAGGAGATTCTGACCCGGGCCCCGGGAACCTTCGACGGCGTCGTCGCCGCCTCTGACCTCCTCGCCGTCGGTGCGATCCAGGTTCTCGATGGCAAGGCCGGCTATGAAGTGCCCACCGATCTGGCCTTCGTGGGCTACGACAACAACCACTTTGCGTCGGAGAGCGCCATCCCGGTCTCGACGATCAGCCAGCACGGTGAGGAAATGGGCCGGGTGGCCGCGCAGCTCCTGATCGAGGAGATCCGCGGCGGGCATTCGACCGCGAAGCAGACCGTCGTCATCAAACCGGATCTGGTTCCGCGACGCAGCTCCCTCGGCGAGGCGTGGCGCCGGGACTGACCCAGGGTTCAGCCGCCCGGCCGGGGCGTGGGCCGTGCGCGAATCGGGGTCCTGCGCGAGGGCGCGCCCGGCCGGTTCGAACCCGGCGGCTGCGAGGAGAGCTTGTCGGTTTCGGAGGCGGAATCCCGACGTGGTCGACCTGCCGGGCGCGGCTACTTGCGCGAATCCGGGTGTTCGTCACCGATGTGCCCGGGCGCGTTCGCGGCCAGTACCCGCTGCACGAACGCGGAGTATTCCTCCATGTAGTGACCCAGGAAGGCCCTGGTGCCCTGGTTGGTGACCTCGCCGTCCGCAGTGAACACGTCGGCGTTGAACTGGATGTAGGCCTCCGGCGAGTTCAGCTGCGGGGCGTCGAGGAAGCTCAGGACGCTGCGCATGGAGGACTGCATCACGGCGGTGCCGATGCCGCCCGGGGAGGCGCCGATGATTCCGGTGGGCTTGCGGGCGAACGAATTGGCCCCCCAGGGCCGGGAGCCCCAGTCGATGGCGTTCTTGAGCGCGCCGGGGATCGACCTGTTGTATTCGGGCGACACGAACAGCAGGCCGTCGGATGCCTCGATCAGCGACTTGAACATCCGCCCGGTCGGCGGGTAGTCGGCGTCGTAGTCCGAGCTGTACAGCGGGAGGTCCCGGATCGGGATCTCGGTGAAGTCCAGTTCCGGCGGCGCGAGCCTGATCAACGCGGTGGACAGCGTGCGGTTGATGGAGTCCTTGGCGAGGCTTCCCACCAGGTAGCCGATCTTGAAGGTGGCCATGGTTCGATTTCCTTCCGGGTTGTCAACGAATCGGTAACTCGGGCGGGCCTGGTCCTGGCGAACTCCGCCCATATTGGTTTATCACCTCTGGCCGGTGCGCGCCTCGGCTATTTTTAAGAGTCGGCGTTGCCGACTGCGGCGACTCGTGATGCCGTCGGAACGCACCAGCGGAAAGGCACTTCGTGACTGCACCAGAAATGTCCCTCAACAACGGCCACACAATCCCGCGATTGGGCCTGGGCACCTGGCCGCTCACCGACGCGGAGGTCGCGCCGGTGATCGTCACCGCCGTCGAGCTGGGCTACCGGCACATCGACACCGCGGCGAAATACGGGAACGAAACCGGCGTCGGCCGGGGCATCCGCGACTGTGGCCTGCGCCGCGAGGAGCTTTTCGTCACGACCAAGCTCGACGGCACCTATCAGGGGAACGACAAGGCCATCGCCGGCCTGGACGCATCGCTCGCCCGGCTTGGCCTGGACTACGTCGACCTGCTGCTGATGCACTGGCCGTTGCCCGCGCGTGATCTGTATGTGTCGACCTGGCGCACCTTCGAGAAGCTGCTCGCCGAGGGGAAGGCCCGCTCGATCGGCGTCTCCAATTTCAAGCCGGCGCACCTTGAGCGGCTATGGGCCGAAACGGATGTGGTGCCGGCGGTCAACCAGATCCAGATCAACCCGTACATCCCCCGCGGCGACCAGCGCGCCTACAACGCCGAGCACGGCATCGTCACGACGTCGTGGAGCCCGCTGGGCCAGGGCAACACCCTGCTCGCCGAGCCGCTGATCACCGGGCTTGCCGAGAAGTACGCCAAGACCCCGGGGCAGATCGTGCTGCGGTGGCACCTGGACCTCGGCCTGGTCGCGATCCCGAAATCCGCGACCCCCAGCCGGCTGCGCGAGAACCTGGACGTCTTCGATTTCAGCCTGGCGACAGCCGAGGTCGAGGCGTTGAGCGCCCTCGACCAGGGTCCGGGCGTCGGCGTCGACTCCGACGTGTCCGGGCACTGACCGGCCGTGGTCGACATTGCGCGGGACGACCCGGCCCGGGCGGATGTGCGGCAGCTGCTCGACGAGCACTTGGCAGACATGTTCGCCACCTCGCCCGCCGACAGCGTGCACGCCCTTGACCACTCGGCGTTGTCCGCGCCGGGTATCACCTTCTGGACCGCCCGCGAAGACGGGGTACTGCTGGGCTGTGGTGCGCTGAAGGAACTGGCCGGCCACGACGGCGAGCTCAAGTCCATGCGCACCACCCCCGCCGCGCGCGGGCGGGGCATCGCGGCGATGCTCCTCGCCCGGATTCTGGCCGAGGCCCGGCACCGCCGGCTCGAGACCCTCTACCTGGAGACCGGCGCCGAAGACTTCTTCGCACCGGCCCGGCGGCTCTACGGCCGGCACGGGTTCTCCGTTTGCCCGCCTTTCGCCGACTACACGCTCGACCCGCACAGCGTCTTCATGTGCCTCCCGCTTCCCCCGCAATAGCCCACCCACCCCGGTTGGCATCTCGCGAGAGCGGCGAGACGGTTGCTTCCCGTGTGCGGAGGTGACCGCAGCACCGCTCTCGCGGACAATGGAGCCGCGTCAGGCGCGGGCGCGGCGGGTCAGCTTCGTGGCGGCGTAGAGGATGCAACCGACGGCGATGATGATGGCGCTGCGCAGCCACACCTCGCCGCTCTGCTGGGTGAGCAGCACCAGGCAGGACAGCGCGCCCAGCACCGGCAGCACGCTCCAGGCGCGGAAGTGCTCGTGCTCCACCTTGTCCCTCCGAAGCACCAGCACCGCGATGTTGGTGCTCAGGAACACCAGCAGCAGGAGCAGCACCACTGTCTCCGCCAGAGTCGCGATGCTTCCGGTGGCGGTGAGCACCATCGCCAGGGCCGTGGTGATCAGAATCGCGACCCACGGCGTGCCCCGGCCGGGCAGCACCTTCGCGAACACCGACGGCAGCAGCCCCTGGGTGCCCATGCCGTAGGCCAGGCGGCTGGACATGATCGATGTCAGCAGGGCGCCGTTCGCCACCGCGACCAACGCGATCAGGCTGAACAACCAGGCCGGGATGGCCACGCCGGTCGCCTGGACGACGGTGAGCAACGGACCGGTGGAGTCCTGCAGATCCGCGGCCGGCACCGCCACCGAGGCGGCCGTGCCCACCAGCACGTACAGGATGCCGGCGGTCGCCAGCGCTCCGAACAACGCCCGCGGGTACACCCGGGACGGGTTCTTGACCTCTTCGATCACGTTGGCGCTGGTCTCGAAGCCCACGAACGAGTAGTAGGCCAGGAGGGCAGCGCCGAAAACTGCAATCACGGGGTTCGCGCCCGATTCGAACTGGACCGCCCGGGAGAGGTCCCCGCCGCCGCCGGAGAACATCACCGAGACCGCAACCACAACGAGCACCAGCCCGGTCGTCTCGATAACCGTCATGACCAGGTTGGCCCGCACGGACTCCTTGATGCCTCGCGCGTTCAGCGCCGCGACGACGGCGAGGAAGAGCACCGCTCCGAGCACCGGGTCGATGTCGATGAAGGTGCCGAGGTAGTCGCCCGCGAACGCGAGGGACAGGCCGGCGGCGCTGACCACGCCGGCCGACAGCATGCAGAAGCCGACGAGGAACGCGACGAACGGCAGTTTGTACGCCCGTTCCGCAAACACGGCGGAACCACCCGCGTGGGGGTATTTCGTCACCAGCTCGGCGTACGACGCCGCGGTGAGCAGGGCCAGGGCCAGCGCGACGAGCATCGGCACCCAGGTGACACCGCCCACCTCACCGGCGATCTGTCCCACCAGCGCGTAGATGCCCGCCCCGAGCACGTCGCCCAGAATGAACAGGTACAACATCTTGCCGGAGATGTCGCGTTTGAGTGCTGGTCGTGTCGGTGCTGCCCCTTCATGCGGGTCAGTGCTCGTGTTCTGGTTTGTCATTCCGACACCGTAATACGAGCGGTGCATCAATACGAGCGGTGCATCCCGTGTGGTCGGACACGCGAGTCCGGGTTGGACGCGACTGCGCCCGTACCGGACAAGTGGTCCCGGTGTGCCGGGACCACTTGTCCGCAGGGGTAACAGTTGCGAGAACGGGCGGGAGCTTACTCGGTGCCGGAGTAGCGGAAGGCGGCGAAGGCGACCTCGCCGCGTACCGCGTAGAGCACGAGGACGCGGCCGGTGAACGAGGCCGCGGTCTCCTGGGAGAGGTAGCGGCCGTCCACCCGCGCCAGCTCCACCCGTGCCGCGCCGGTGCCCACGCTGAGCACCACGAGGTCGCTGGTCAGGCCGGACAGCATCGACGTCGCATCCGGCGGCACCGTGTCGAGACCGAGAGTGACGGCGCCGTCCACAACGAGCTCCGGCGCCAGCTTGGTGGTCCACTCCTGGCGGATGCCCGCCACGCAGGCGCGGGCCGTCACGATGCCGTCGCCCACCTCGATCTCGTAGTGGTGGTCCTCGTCGTAGCGCACGCCCAGGCCGCCGAGGCCGGAGCCGGGCTCCACCCGCACCGAGGTGCTCGACCAGGGGTTCCGCTGCCGCACACCGACGAGCACGGGTTGTTCGGCGTCGAGGGTGGTGCGCTCGCCCGCCAGGACCAGCCGCCCGCCGGCCAGGGTGGCCACCTCGGCCGGGTAGCGCCGCACCGCGATCCACTCCGGGGCCAGCGCCTCGCCGGTGAAGTCATCCGTGAACAGGGTCTCGCCGATTCGCGGGTTCAGGATCACCGGGTCCGCCGCGAGCCAGCCGTTCTCCCAACGGGCGCTGGTGATGAACGTCTCCCGGCCGAGCGCGGAGAACGCCTGGGTCATGCCGGTCGGCCGCATGCCGAGCATCACCAGCGCCCAGCCGCCGTCCGGCGTCTCGACGAGGTCGCCGTGGCCGGTGTTCTGGATCGGCCGGCTGGTGCTGCGGGCGGAGAGGATCGGGTTGATCGGACCGCCCACCTCGGGCCCCGCGGTGAACGGCCCGTAGGGCTGGTCACCGCGGGCCACGCTGATGCCGTGCCCGCGTTCGGTGCCGCCCTCGGCGATGAGCAGGTACCAGTGCTCGCCGTGCTGGTACAGGTGCGGGGCCTCGGGGAACTTCAGCCCGGTGCCCGACCACACCGACACGGGGCTCGACAGCGGCACGCCCGTGTCCAGGTCCACGGTGAACTGCAGGATGCCCTTGTGCTCGCCGGTCGGCGCGTCGCCGCTGGTCACGTCCAGTCCCGAGTAGGTGATGTACGCCAGTCCCTCCTCGTCCCAGGCGAGGTCGGTGTCGATGCCGTGGATGCCCTGGATGAGAGTGCCGTCGCTCCACGGGCCGGCCGGGTCGGTGGCGGAGAAGATGAGCATGCCGCGGCCCATCGCATCCGTCACCACGACGTAGAACACGCCACCCCGGTGCCGGATGGTGGGCGCCCACGCGCCGCCGAGGGTCGGCACGTGCGCCGAGGCGAGCTGGCCGGGCCGCTCCACCACGTGGCCCAGCTGGGTCCACGTGACGAGGTCGGTGCTGTGGAACACCGGGATGCCGGGCAGGTACTCGAACGTGGAGGTGGCGAGATAGTAATCGGAGCCCACCTTCACGACGCTGGGGTCGGGGTAGAACCCGGCGATCAGCGGATTGGGCCAGGCGGTGCCGGCCTCGGCGGGCCCAGCGGTCACGGTACGGATGGTGTCGGTCATCGCGAGCCTCAGTTCAGGGTGACGGTGGCGGACAGGGGCAGCTCGGTCACGCTGGTGCCGGCCTCGAGCAGGTACTCGCCGGTTTCGTAGTGCCAGCCGTCCTGCCAGTCGGCGAACGCCCGCTCCGGCACGCTGATGTCGACGCTCACGGTCTGGCCGGGCTCGGCGGTGACCGGCGCGAAGCCGACCAGCCATCGGACCGGCCGGTCGATGGCGGAGCCGGCGCGGGAGGCGTACACCTGCACGACCTGCTTGCCGGCGCGGTCGCCGGTGTTGCTGAGTGTGACCGTGGCGGTGGCGGCTCCGGATTTCGGCAGCGACGCGTCGTCAAGGCTCAGCCCGTCCAGCGACCAGGTCGTGTAGCCGAGGCCGTGACCGAAGGCGTAGGCCGGTTCGGTGCCGGCCTTCAACCAGGCGCGGTAGCCGATGTGGATGCCCTCGTCGTACCGCACCACCCCGTTGTCGGGGGTGACGTTGGACACCGGCACATCCGCCAGGGTCCTCGGCCAGGTGGTGGGCAGGCGTCCGCCGGGCTCGGCCTCGCCGAGCAGCATGGCGGCGACGGCGTCACCGTACTCCTGGCCGCCGAACCAGCTGAGCAGGATGGCGCTCACGTCGTCCCGCCATGGCATCAGCACCGGGGACCCGGAGTTGACGATCACGACGGTGCGCGGGTTGGCCGCGGCCACGGCGCGCACCAGGTCGTCCTGCCGGCCGGGCAGGTCGAGGTTGCTGCGGTCGTAGCCCTCTGACTCGACCTTGGAGTTGGTGCCCACCACGAGCACCACCACGTCGGCGGCGGCAGCTGCGGCGACGGCTTCCTCGATCAGGCCGTCAGGGTTGGAGAGGTCGGGTTCGATGCCGATGGTGATCGACAGCGCGCCCATCAGCGCCCCCTCGGCGGGGATGTCGTACTCCACGACGAGTTCGATGGGCACGCCCGCCGTCACCTGCACGGCCACGGAGGCCGAGGGCGGGGACAGGAACGCGGCGCCCAGGTCGGTGCCTACCGGCACCACGTTCTCCTCGTGCAGCAGGGCGCCGTTCACGAGGATCCGGCCGTTGCCGGCGCTGGCGAAGCCGAGCAGGATCTCCCCGGTGGCGTCGGGGGTGTACGTCGTGCTGAATTCCAGCACCTTCGAGGCCGCGATTGGAGCGTCGCCGCCGAACCAGACCAGCGCGGTGGCGCGACGGTCCTCGGTGAACAGTTCACCGCCATCAGCGTCGAGGAAGCGCACCCGGGCGCCGGGCTCGCCGGTGTGCGGATTGACGATGCTGGTCAGCGGCAGTTCGGCGATGCCCTCCTGCACGACGGCGCCCACCGAGTAGGTCACCTCGGCGTTCGGCAGGGCGTTGATCAGGCCGTCCAGCGGGGCGATCGCCCGTTCGGGCAGCACGGTGGCGCTGCCGCCGCCCTGGGTGCGGGCGAACCGGGCGTTGTGCCCGATCACGGCGACCTTGGTGAGGGACTCGGCGACCCACGGCAGCTGCCCGGTGTTGGTCACGAGCACGCTGCCGGCGATCTCGGCTTCCTTGGCGAAACGGATGCCGTCTTCGACGACCACGGGCTCGGCGACGGCGGGCTCGAAGCCGGCCAGCGCCCCCACCCGGGCGGCCAGGGTGAGTAGCCGCAGTACCTTGCGGTCGATGGCGGCCTCTGCCACCTCGCCGGCGATGACGGCGGCGACGAGGGCGTCGCCCCACGGGCCGGCCGGACCGGGCATGACCAGGTCTTGCGAGAACCGGGCGCTGTTGACGCTGCGCACGGCGGTCCAGTCGCTGATCACGACGCCGTCGAAGCCCCACTCGGAGTTCAGGGGGGTCTCCAGCAGGTCGTTCTCGGTGACGGTGGCGCCGTTCACGGAGTTGTAGGAGCTCATCACCAGCCAGGCGTGCGCTTCGGTGATGGCCTCTTCGAACGCGAGCAGGTACAGTTCCCGCAGGGCGCGGTCGGAGACGGCCACGTCGGCGGTGAACCGGTCGGTTTCGAAGTCGTTGGCGATGTAGTGCTTGGGGGTGGCGCCCACCCCGTTCTCCTGCACGCCGGTCACGTAGGCGGCGGCCAGCTTCGCGGTGAGGACGGGGTCTTCGCTGAACGCCTCGAAGTGTCGGCCGCCGAGCGGGGAGCGGTGCAGGTTGATGGTCGGGCCGAGCACCACGTCAACGCCCTTGCGGCGGGCCTCGACGGCGGCGACGTTGCCGTACCGGCGGGCGATCGACGGGTCCCAGGCGGCGCCCAGCGCGGTGGAGGACGGCAGGTTCAGCGACGGGGACCGCTCGTCCCACACCTCACCGCGCACACCGCTGGGCCCGTCGGAGACCAGGATGCGGCGCAGCCCGATCTTCTCGATCGGGGCGGTGGTCCAGAAGTCCCGGCCGGTGAGCAGCAGCACCTTCTCGTCGAGGGTGAGCTGCTCGAGCAGGGCGGTGAGGCGGGGGTCCGGCGTGGTGACCGCAGTGTCTTGCGCGGAGGAAATCGTCATGGTGCTATCGCTTTCGTGGGAATCGGTATCGGAGAGAAGGGGTCCCCGTGCGGACAATTGGTCCCGGCATACCGGGTGCAGTCGTCCGCACGGGGAACAGTTGCCGGCGGGCGGGCCGGCGGGGCGGGCCGGCGGGGCGGGCCGGCGGGGCGGGTCAGGCGGCGCCGGCCTGGGTGGCGCCCTGTTCGTCCATCAGCCGCTGCCGGACCGCGCGGCGCTGCTCCTGCCGGTCGGGGTCGGGCACCGGGGCGGCGAGGAACAGTTTCTGCGTGTACGGGTGGGCCGGGGCGCTGGTGACCTGGTCGCCGGCTCCCCATTCCACGATCTCGCCGTGGTACATCACGGCGACCCGGTGGCTGAGGTGCCGCACCACGGCGAGGTCGTGCGAGACGAACAGGTAGGCCACCCCGGTACGTTCCTGGATGTCCTTGAACAGGTCGAGCACCCGGGCCTGGGTGGAGAGGTCCAACGCCGACACGGGTTCGTCACAGACGATCAGGCGCGGGTCAAGGGCCAGGGCCCTGGCGATGGCGATGCGCTGGCGCTGGCCGCCGGAGAACTCCCGGGGCAGGCGGTCGGCGACCGTGCTGGGCAGTCCCACCTGGTCGAGCAGGTCGAGCACCCGCTTGGAGGCATCCTTCTTGCTGACCTTGCGCACGGTGAGCGGCTCCACCAGGATCTGCTCGATCGTGAGGCTCGGGTTCAGCGAGGTGTACGGGTCCTGGAAGACCACCTGGATCTCGCTGGACAGGGCTCGGCGCTCGCTGCGGCCGAGGTGGGCGATGTCCTTCCCCCGGTACAGGATCTCGCCGCCGGTGACCGGGGCCAGGCCCAGCACGGCCCGGCCGAGGGTGGTTTTGCCCGATCCGGACTCGCCGACCAGGCCCACCGTCTCGCCGGCACGGATGTCCAACGAGACCCCCTTGAGCGCCTTGAACGGCTCCTTGCGGAAGCCCTTGATCGGGTATTCGACCACGACATCCTTGACGTCGAGAAGAGGCTCGGTCATGACTTCGCTCCAATGTTTACGGCGTTCTGGGCGGCGACGGTGTCGTGCTGGGCGGCGGCGGCCGCACTGGTGCTCTCGTCAAGGTCGCCGCGAGCGGCGCCGTCTTCGAGGATCGCGGCGAGCAGCGACTGGGTGTACGGATGCTTCGCCTGCGTGAAGATGGAGCGCACCGGGCCGGTTTCGATCACCCGGCCGTCACGCATCACCGACACCCGGTCGCACAGGTCGGCGACCACGCCGAAGTTGTGCGTCACGAGCACCACCCCCATGTTCAGTTCGCGCTGCAGTTCCCGCAGCAGGTCGAGGACCTCGGCCTGCACGGTCACGTCCAGGGCGGTGGTGGGCTCATCCGCGATGAGCAGGTCGGGGTCGCAGGAGATGGCGCCGGCGATGAGCACCCGCTGGGC
Organism: Cryobacterium sp.; assembly: GCF_025463825.1. Classification (GTDB taxonomy): domain Bacteria; phylum Actinomycetota; class Actinomycetes; order Actinomycetales; family Microbacteriaceae; genus Cryobacterium. The sequence goes on along the minus strand of NZ_JAODBG010000035.1, from coordinate 59,711 downwards.
CATTCCGCCGGACACCTCGTGCGGGTAGGCCGCGAACGTGCGCTTGGGGTTGGGGATGCCGACCCGCTCGAGCAGCTTCAGCGCCTTCGCGGTGGCCTCCTTCTTGGACAGGCCCAGGCACACCCGCATCGGCTCGACGAGCTGGCTGCCGATCGTGAACGAGGAGTCGAGGTTCGACATGGGTTCCTGCGGGATGTAAGCGATCTTCTTCCCGCGGATCTTCGTCATCTCTTTCTCGGGCTCGAGCGCGAGGTCGGCGCCTTCGAAGAAGATGGATCCACCGGTGATGCGACCACCTTCGGGCAACAGGCGCAGCACCGACCAGGCGGTCTGGGTCTTGCCGGACCCGGATTCCCCGATCAGGCCGTGCACTTCACCACGGCGCACCACCAGGGACACGTCGTGCACGACGGTTTTCACCGTGCCGTCGGGCTGGTCATAACCGACGGAGAGCTCACGCACGTCGAGCAGCACCTCGCCGGTACGACCGGAGGAGGCCAGGTCTTCGGCGTGCGTGTACGCCGCCGTCTTGTTCACGTCCACCGGACGCAGCGGCGGCCGGCGGCGGCGCTTGGCCTTGGTGCTGCGTTCGAGTTCGTCCCGGATGGTGTTGGCCAGCAAGGTCAGAGCGACGCAGGTGAGCGCGATCACGATGCTCGGCCACAGGATGAGGGTGGGCTCCTTGTAGAGCTGGCGGAACCCGTCGTTCAGCATGGTGCCCCAGGTGGGGATCGACTGGTCGCCGAGACCCAGGAAGTCGAGTCCGGCCTGGATGGCGATGGCGATGCCGAGAACCATGGCCGACTGGATGATGACGGGCGCCCGCACCACCGTGAGGATGTGCTTGCCGATGATGCGGGTGTCGCTGAGCCCGGCGACCCGGGCGGCGTCGACGTACAGTTCGCCCCGCACCGCGGTGACCGAGGCGTAGACGAGGCGGAAGAATGCCGGCGAGAGCAGCACGCCGAAGATCATCATGGACAGCCACATCGACGGACCGAGAACCGAGCGGGCGGCCAGCAGCACGACGATGCCGGGCAGGGCCATCAGCAAACCGGTCAGCCAGGAGGAGACCGAGTCGAACCACTTGCCGTAGTAGCCGGCGATCAGGCCGCCGATGACACCGATTGCGAGGGCGATGACCAGGGCCAGGGCCGCGCCGGCGAGACTGAACCGGCCGGCGAAGATGAGCCGCGACAGCACGTCACGGCCTGAGCTGTCGAAACCGAGCGGATGCCCCTCAGCGGGCGGTCCGAGCACGTCCTGGATCGACGCGTCGTTGGGGTCCTGCGGGGCGATCAGGTGCGCGAAGACGGCGCTGAGCACCAGCAGCACCAGGAACCCGATGGTGGCCAGGCCGACGGGGTTGCGCAGCAGCCGGGAGAGCAGCGACCGGCGGGCGGCCGGCGGCAATGCGGGAGCGACCGTGGTGGGAGTGAGATCGATCATGAGAGGCGCACCTTCGGGTTCAGCCAGCCCTGGAGCAGGTCGATGAGCAGGTTGACGACAACGACGATGATGGCGGTAGCCACGACCAGTCCCATCACCATGGGGATGTCGCCCTGGGTGGTGGCCTGGACGCCCACCTGCCCAAGGCCCGGGATTGCGAAGATCTGTTCAACGATGACCGCGCCGCCGAAGAGTCCGACGAACCCGACGGCCAGCACCGCCAGGGCGGGGCCGCCGGCGTTGCGCAGCACGTGCTTGAAGACCACCCGGTTGAACGAGAGGCCACGGCTGCGCAGGGTGCGCACGTAGTCCTGGCGGAGCGCGTCGACGACCGACCCGCGCACCTGCTGGGCGACACCGGCGATAGCGCCGATGGCCAACGCGATAATCGGCAGCGTGACGGTGGACAGCCATCCGACGGGCGAGTCGGTGAACGGGGTGTAACCGGTGGGCTTGAACCATTTGAGGTTGAGGGCGAAGAGGGTCACCAGGCCGAGCGCGATGAGGAACCCCGGGATGGCGAAGCCGAGAATGGACACGCCCTGCACCACCTTGTCGGCCCAGCCGCCGCGGATCGCGGCCCAGACGCCCAGCGTGACGGCAACGATCGCGGTGAGGAGGGTCGCGCCGATCACCAGGGAAAGCGTGACGGCCAGTCGGGAGCTGATGCCTTCGGTGACGAGCTGCCCGGTGAACCAGGAGGCGCCGAGGTCGCCCTGCACGGCGCCGGCGAGCCAGTCGAAGTACTGCTCGTAGAGCGGCCGGTTGAGACCGAGCTCCTCCGCCTTTTGCGCCACAGTTTCGGGGGTCGCCGACTGGCCCAGAATGCGGCGGGCGATGTCACCCCCACCGATGTAGAGCAAGGCGAAGGCGATCGTGGAGATGACGAAGAGGAGGACGACGCCCGAGAGTAGCCGCCGGAGAATGAATCTGAACACCGTTGTTCCTGACTGTTGTTCAACCCGTGTGAGAGGGAACCGGCCCGTGGGGTGGGCCGGTGGGCCGGGCCGCGCAGGTTCGCGCGGCCCGGCCGGACTACCTAGGAGGCGGGGGTGAAGTTCCAGAGGTAGGGGTAGGCGTTGCCGACCTGGGTCTCGACCTCGGTCTGGGCATCCGTCGCGTAGTTGGACTGCACGCGGTACCACGGGGCGAACCAGGCCTGCTCGACGATGTAGGCGTTGAGTTCCTTGAGCGCCGCATCCGCCTCGTCACCGGTGGAGGTGCCGATGGTCGCGACCAGTGCGTCGACGGTCGGATCCTGGTACTTGGTGGGGTTGAAGGACGCGTTCGGGGTGAGCTCGAAGTTGATCAGCGCCCAGTCGTTGTCCTGCTGCAGCTGCATCCAGGTGACCCCGTACTTGGGGGCGAGGATGTCGGCGATGAAGTTGTTGCCGGCGTCGGTGTAGTTCACCGTGATGCCGACATCCTTCAGCTGCTGCTCGATGAGCGTGAAGACGGCCGGGTTGCCGAGCGAGGTACTGGGCATTTCCAGGGTGAGGCCGTCGCCGTAACCGGCTTCGTCCAGCAGCTTGATGGCTTCGTCGGGGTCGTAGGCGTAGCGGTCGTCGAGGTCCGCGTCGTAGGCGGCCGAGGAGTCCGGGAAGATTTGGCTGGTGGGAGTGCCGAGTCCTTCGCCGACGGCCGTGAGCATTGCCTCACCGTCGATGGCGTAGTTGAGCGCCTGGCGAACCTTCACGTCGCCCAGTGCCGGGTTCATCGACCCGTCACGGTCGAAGATGATCAGGCCGGTCCAGTCGAGCTCGAACGGGTTGAGGGTGTAGCCGGCCGATTCGACCTCGGCGTTGTTGGTGTTGTCGAGCAGCTTGGCGCCGTTGACCTGGCCGCCCTTGACGGCGTTCAACATTGAGGTGCTGTCGGCGTAGACCTTGAGGGACAGGTTGTCGTAGTGCACGTTCTCCTCGTCCCAGTAGTCCGGGTTCGCGGTGAACTCGTACGAGGTTCCCACGACGGTCTTGTCGGTGTCGAGGATGTACGGGCCGGAGCCGACCGGGTTGGTCTTGGCATCCGCGGCACCGAAGGCGGCGGGGCTGCCCTGCATGCCGGCGTTCTGGCTCAGGTAGTGCAGCAGTGCCGGGTCGGGCTGGGTGAGGGTGAGCTCCACTGTGGTCTCGTCAATGGCCGTGGCCGAACCGAGGGAGGCGAGGAAGGACTTGTTCGGCGAGGTGCCGTCACGGAACCGGGTGAGGTTCTGCGCCGCCGCGTCGGCGTTGAACGGGGTGCCGTCGGTGAACTTTACGTCATCGCGGAGGGTGAGGGTGAGTACGGTGTTGTCGTCGTTGTACGACCATTCGGTGGCCAGGCTCGGCAGCAGCTCGCCGGCCGGGTCTTCCTTCAGCAGGGTGTCATAGACGGCCTGTCCGTAGGGCGACTCGTTGGCGAAGTTCATGTTCGCGGCCTCGAAGGTCGTGGCCGGGACGATGACGCCCAGGGTGAGTGTGCTGGACGCGGAATCCTCAGAGGATGAACCACTGCCGGAGCAGCCCGTGAGGGCTAGAGCTGCAACGGCGACCGCCGCTGTGACGCTTTTCCATCGGAACATCGGTGTTCCCTTTCGCTACGTGCAGTCCGTCGTTGGCCCGCCTCGAAGACCGAAGCTAACACGAAAAGCGAGCGGTTGGTAGGTTTTAGCTAAATTGTTACCGAGCGCGCTAAAGTCGGCCCATGATCCCCACCGTTGCAACCCGAAAGCCGCGCGGCGCCTACGCCAAGACAGCGGGGCGGCGCCGTGAGATCCTCGAGGCGGGCATGGACGTCTTCGCCACCAACGGTTTCCGCTCCGGATCGATCCGGGAAATCGCCGAGGTGGTGGGCATCAGCCAGGCCGGCCTGCTGCACCATTTCGCGAACAAGAACGAGCTCCTCGCCGGCGTGCTTGAGCTGCGCGACGACCGGGCGACGGAGTACGTCGACCTCTCGGCACCGGCCAGCATCGACACCATCCGCGGCTTCGTCCGGCTGATCGATTACAACGCTCATCAGGTGCCCGGCCTGGTGGAACTGCACTGCGTGCTCTCCGCCGAGGCGACCTCGCCGGAGCATCCGGCACACGAGTATTTCGTGCGGCGTTACGCCTGGGTGCTGTCGTTCCTCACCGCGGCGTTCCAGGCCGTGCAGGATGCCGGCCAGCTTGCCGCCGGCGTCTCCCCCGGCAGCGCCGCCCGCGGCATGATCGCCATGAGTGACGGCCTGCAGGTGCAGTGGCTGCTCGACCGGGACACGGTGGACATGGCCCAGGAGATACGCAACTACCTGCGGCCGCTGCTCGCCGTGGAGCTCTAGGCCAGCGGTACCGCCGGCACCGCCGAGCTCAATCGAGTCGTTGCGCCGTTGCGCGGGTCGGGCGTGGGGTCAGCCGGCGGCGTGGGCGGCGAGCTTGGCGGTAAAGTCGGCGAAGAGCAGCCGCAGGTCGAGCCGGGTGTACACCCGCATCGGCCGGGGGCCTTGCCGCGGGATGATGTCGTACGACCCGTCGGCGCAGATGCGCGGCACGGTGCGGGTGACGTACTCGCTCGAGGAGGGGTCGGCCTCGAAGGACGACTGCAGCGCGGTCAGGAGCACGAGCGGGCTGTCGCCCATGATGTACGTTTCACCGATGTTCATCCCGTGCTTGCTGACCATGTCGGCGACGTGCGCGAGGGCGTCGTAGAGGTGCGCGCCGACGGCGCCGTGCGGGCGCACATCCGTGAGCAGTTCGGCCCAGGTGAACAGCGTCTGCCGGTAGGTGTCGCGGGGCACCTGCCAGATCGGCATGAACGAGTCGAAGATCACCCGGGCGGCGGGGATGTCGATGGCCAGGTTGTACTCGGGGCCGTGCGAGCCCGGTGGCGGCACGGCGAGTCCGGCGTGCTCGGGGCCGCCGATCCAGACCAGGGTGAGCCGGCTCGCGATGCGCGGCTCGAGCAGATAGGCGCTGGCGATCTCGGTGAGGCCGGCCCCGCAGGCCACGAAGAGCGGCAGGTCGGTGTCGGTGCGCATGGCCTCGGCGATGATGGCATCCGTTGCCGCGGACCGGATGGGCGAAAGCGGGTTGACCATCCCGACGTTCGACCCGGCCAGGACGGGAATCGTGCCGGTGCGGCCGAGCAGGTCGAGCACGGTGCGGGCGGCCGCGGCGGCGTTGTCGGCGGTCCGTTCGGACGGGTCGAACCCGTCGCCCGGCTTGAGATGGGAGCCGATGATCGCGCGGATCTCGACCGAGGGCGACAGCACGTGGTGCACGAGCTGCACCAGCCCGTCGGGGTCGCCGGAGAAGTCGTTGTCGATGATGATGCGGGCGCGCGGCTGCACGACCCGACGCAGTTCGGTCGCGAATGAGCTCAACGCCGGCACCTTCCCTGTGGGGGTTTTTCTGATGAGTGTACTGGTCAAGTCAAGGCCCACTCTCGCGGCGTGCGAAAGTGCTCGCGGCGGGCGATATGAGCCTGGATATCGCACGCCGCGAGCGTTATTGCGTGCCGCGGAAAGGATTGCTACCGGGGGGCCATCCGGATGGCCCCGTCGAGGCGGATGGTTTCGCCGTTGAGCATGGGGTTCTCCACGATATGGCGCACGAGGGCGGCGTATTCGGTCGGATCGCCGAGCCGGGCCGGATGCGGCACCTGGGCGCCGAGGGATGCGCGCGCCTCAGCGGGCAGGCCCTGTAGCAACGGGGTGTCGAAAAGGCCGGGTGCTATGGTCACGACGCGGATGAGGGAGCGCGCGAATTCCCTGGCCAGCGGCAGTGTCATTGCGGCGACACCGCCCTTCGAGGCCGCATAGGCGGCCTGGCCGATCTGGCCGTCGAAGGCGGCCACGGATGCCGTGTTCACGATGACGCCGCGCTCGGGGGTGCCGACCAGGCGGAGAGCTGCGGGGCGGGCGCCGGCCGGGTCGGTGCCGGCCAAGCCGGTGCCGGCCGGGTCGGTACTGGCCGGGTCGTCGCCGATCGGGGCGGTGGCCTGCATGGCGGCGGCGGCGAGGCGCACCACGTTGTAGGAGCCGAGGAGGTTCACGCGCAGGACCCGCTCGAAGTCGGCCAGGGGTTGGGGACCAAACCGGCCGACGGTGCGGGCGGCGGGGGCGATGCCGGCACAGTTGACCACGATCCGCAGCGGCGCACGCGCGCCCGCAGCCTCGACCGCGGCCTGCACATCCACCTCATCGGTTACATTCCCCAAAAGGAATATAGCCTCGGCCGGACGCCTCGGCGCGGCTTGGCGCCCGGTCACTGTGGAACCCGGGGGGTCGCCCGCAGGGTCGGAATCAGGTGTTGACCAGGCCTCCGCGCTCAATTCGGCGGCGCGTTCCGCACCCGCTGAGCCGGCCAGGTCGAACAGCACGACGGCTGCGCCAGCCGCGTGCAGGGCCCGCGCTGTGGCCAGGCCGAGGCCGGAGGCGGCGCCGGTGACCAGGGCGGAGCATCCGTCGATGCGCATCAGAGCCGTTCGATGATTGTGGCGTTGGCCATGCCGCCGCCCTCGCACATGGTCTGCAGGCCGTAGCGTCCGCCGCCGGCCTCGAGGCTGCCGAGCAGGGTGCCCAGCAGCCGGGTGCCGGAGGACCCGAGCGCGTGGCCGAGGGCGATGGCGCCGCCGGAGGCGTTGAGCTTGGCCGGGTCGGCGCGCAGTTCGCGTTGCCACACCAGCGGCACGCAGGCGAACGCCTCGTTGACCTCGTAGGCGTCCAGGTCGTCGATGGTCAGGCCGGAGCGGGCCAGGATGCGCTCAGTGGCGGGAATCACACCGGTGAGCATCAGCAGCGGGTCGCTGCCGGTGACCGCGAAGCTGTGGAACCGGGCGCGGGGAGTGAGGCCGAGCGCGGCGGCCCGGTCGGCGCTCATGATCAGGGCGGCGGAGGCGCCGTCCGTCAGCGGTGAGGAGTTTCCGGCGGTGATCTGCCAGTTCACCTCGGGGAACCGGGCGGCGAGCTCGTCGGTGCGAAACGCCAGCGGCAGGTCCGCGAGGGTCTCGACGGTGCTGCGCCGGCGGATGGTCTCATCCGCGGCGACCCGGCGGCCGTCGGCGAGGGTCACCGGCAGCAGGGATGCCCGGAACTCGCCGCGGTCGGCGGCCGCCGCGGCGAGCCGATGGGACCGGGCGGCGTACTCGTCGAGCTCGGTGCGGGTGAGGCCCCAAGTGGCGCTGATCAGCTCGGCGGCGACACCCTGGCCGACCAGGCCCTGCGGATAGCGCTCGTGCATCAGCCGGCCGTGCGGGTCCTGGCTGGCCACCGCCGACCAGGCGGTGGGCGAGCCCCAGCCCTCGGTGCGGCCCGCCGCGTCGGAGCCGCCGGCCGGAACCGGACCGCCCGCCGAGCCGAGCGGCACCCGGCTCATCGACTCCACCCCGCAGGCGATGACGATGTCGTAGCTGCCGGCGAGCACACCCTGCGCGGCGAACGTCGCGGCCTGCTGGCTGGAGCCGCACTGCCGGTCGATGGTGGTGCCGGGCACCGAGTCGGGGAACCCGGCGCCCAGCAGCGCGGTGCGGGTGATGTTGGTGCTCTGTTCGCCGACCTGGGTGAGGCATCCGCCGATCACGTCGTCGACCAGGGCCGGGTCCAGGTCGTTGCGGCTGACCAGGTCTTTCAGCACCCCGGCGAGGAGGTCTGCGGGGTGCACGCCGGCGAGAGCGCCGCCGGGCTTGCCGCGTCCGGAGGGCGTGCGGACGACATCGACGATGACAGCATCATTGCTCATGAACCCAGCCTAGGCCCGCGCCTCGCCCAGCCGGCTCGGGGCCGGTTCGGGGCGGGTTCAGACGGATGTCGCCTCGTCGGATCGAGGCAGGTTGACGGTGAGGATGCTCGCGGTCGTGGCCCGCAGCCGGTGCGTCTGCGCGGGGTCCAGCAGCAGTGCCGACCCCGGGTCCGCCTCCATCCCGTCCAGGTGCACGGTGCCGCGCAGCGCGACCAGGAGCTGCGCGCCTGCCCGCAGCTCGGCACCCTGCGCCACGGTGCCGGTGATGAACACGGGCGGCTGGGCGGCGCCGGAAAAGGTCAGCACCATCAGCGAGCTCACGCCGGGAGGTCGCAGCTTGGGTCGTTCGAAGTGCACCCTGGAGGAGAGCACGGGCATGACCTGGTCCCGGCGGAGCACCCGGCTCGATTCGGCGTTCCGCACCGCCACCTGCGGCCCCGCGACCCCGACCACGTAGTGGTGGGTCCCGGCCGGACCGACCAGCAACCCGGTGGAGTCCTTGATGTCGACCACCCGGAGCTGCCACCGCAGGTTCAGGTCGTGGTCGAGATCCGCCCAGATCTCCCGGGCGCTGCCCCGGCCCTGGTCCAGGTGCTGGCGGGGCAGGTCGGCCAGACGGATGCTGCGGGGAGGAGTTCGAGGCGTGTCGAGCCCGTCGTTCTCTGCGGTGACGCTCATCGGAGGGTTCGGTCGTGGGGCGCGGACACAGAAATGTGCTGGATGGTTTGCATATCAACCATCCAGCACATTTCGGCTTGCTCGGACTTTCGGGGTGATCAGGCCTTGGCGTCGGTGAGGACGTAGCCCTCTTCGCCGTGCATGACGGAGTCGATGCCCGCGATCTCGTCCTCGTTCTTCACGCGGAAGCCGATCGTCTTCTCGATGGCGAAGGCGATGACGAAGGCGAGAACGAAGGAGTAGATCAGAACGGAGAACGCGGCGATCGCCTGGACGAGCAGCTGCGTGCCGTCGCCGCCCAGGAACAGGCCGGTGCCGTTGGCGAAGAAGCCCAGGTACAGGGTGCCGATCATGCCACCGACGAGGTGGATGCCCACGACGTCGAGCGAGTCATCGAAGCCCAGCTTGAACTTGAGGTCGACGGCGATGGCGCAGACCGCACCGGCGATGATGCCGAGGACGATCGCCCAGATCGGCTGCAGCGAACCGCAGGCCGGGGTGATCGCAACGAGGCCGGCGACGGCTCCGGATGCGGCACCGACCGAGGTCGGCTTTCCGTCGCGGATCTTTTCGACCACGAGCCAGGCCAGTAGGGCTGCGGACGGTGCCGCAATCGTGTTGACGAAGGCGAGGGCCGCGGTGCCGTCAGCGGCAAGCTCCGAGCCGGCGTTGAAGCCGAACCAGCCGAACCAGAGCAGGCCGGCGCCGAGGAGGACGAAGGGCGGGTTGTGCGGGACGTGAACGCCCTTGGAGAATCCGACGCGCTTGCCGAGCACCAGGGCGAGGGCGAGGGCCGCCGCACCGGCGTTGATGTGGACCGCGGTGCCACCGGCGAAGTCGATCGCGCCGAGGCCGAAGACATCCTGCAGGCCGTGGGTGATCCAGCCGCCGTAGGCGAAGCTGCCGTCCTCGGCGAGGCCGAAGTTGAAGACCCAGCTGGCGACCGGGAAGTACACGACCGTCGCCCAGATACCGGCGAAGATCATCCAGGAGCCGAACTTGGCGCGGTCGGCGATCGCACCGGAGATTAGCGCGACCGTGATGATGGCGAAGGTCGCCTGGAATGCGACGAAGGCCAGCGGCGGGTAAGCGGCGCCCTCAGGAGTCTCGAGGGCAGCGGTCAGGCCGATGTTGGACCAGTCGATCGCCCACGGTGCCACGGTGCCCTCCGCGCCGGGGAACGCGATCGCGTAACCGTAGATGACCCAGAGCACGCCGATCAGGCCGAGGGCTCCGAAACTCATCATCATCATGCTGATGACGCTCTTGGCCTTGACCAGACCACCGTAGAAGAACGCGAGTCCTGGAGTCATGAGCAGGACAAACGCTGCGGACAGCAGTATGAAAGCAGTATTACCTTGATCCACTGGAAAAACCTCTCTGCAGGACGCAGCGGCTCGCGTCGGGTACATGACACATTGCCAGCGGCGTGTTTCACACTCTGTAGCACTTTGTTTCGGGCATGTTCCAGAGAGCGCCGTTGGGTAAACAACAGGTAACACGAGGCCCAGCGTTCGCCGATATTCAGCGTTGAGGAAGGTTGCGGTCGGCGTTTGCTCGGAGATGATCTGCCGGTCAGCCGGACAATGCCCACATCGCGACGGCGCTGGCGGCGGCCACGTTGAGGGAGTCGATGCCGTGCTTCATCGGGATCTGCACCACGGAGTCGGCCGCGGCGAGGGCGTCGGGCGTGAGCCCTTCCCCCTCGGCGCCGAGCAGCAGCGCCAGCCGGGCGTGCTGCTCGCCGTGGAAGTCGCGCAGGCTCACCGCATCATCCGTGAGCGCGAGCGCGGCGACGTGGAAGCCGTGCTCGGTGAGCAGCTGCCGGGTGCTCGCCCAGTCACCGACCCGGGTCCACGGCACCTGCAGCACGGTGCCCATCGACACGCGGATCGCGCGCCGGTAGAAGGGGTCGGAACAGCGCGGGGTGACGAGGATCGCATCGGCCCCGATCGCCCCGGCGGAACGGAAGATGGCGCCCACGTTGGTGGGGTCCGTCACGTTCTCCAGGATCAGGATGCGCCGCGCATCCGCCAGCAACGCCGCCGGCTCGGGCAGTGCGGGCCGGTGCATCGCGGCGATCAGGCCGCGGTGCAGCACGTACCCGGTGAGGTCGGTGAGCAGCTCCCCGGCGCCCACGAACACCGGGACGTCGTCGCCGACGAGGGCGACCGCTTCACGCCGGGTGTTCGCCAGGGTGAGCACCGAGCGCGCCCGGTGCCCGGCTCGGAGGGCCCGCTCGAGCACCAGCGCGGACTCGGCGATGTACAGGCCGTGCTCGGTGCCGCGCGCCTTCTTGAGCGCCACATCCGTGGAGACGGTGAAGTCGGCCAACCGCGGGTCGCTCAGGTCGGAAATCTCGATGACGGGCATCCGAAAAGCCTACCGACGCGCCGCGCCGGTCCCGCCCGGTCCCGCTCGGTCCGCTCCGGGTCCGCGAAAGCGGTCTAACGGTCGCTTCGGAGCGCTCACGTGACCGTTTGACCGCTGTCGAAAGACGGGGTCAGTCGTAGTCCACGAAGGGGTCGGGGGTGAGGGTGTATTTGGTGGACAGGTACTCGTGGATGCCCTCTGAACCGCCCTCGCGGCCCAGGCCCGACTGCTTCACCCCGCCGAACGGGGCAGCGGCGTTGGAGACCACGCCCATGTTCAGGCCCATCATGCCGGTCTGCAGGCGTTCGATCATCCGCTGGCCACGGGCGAGATCACGGGTGAAAACGTAGCTGACCAGCCCGTATTCGGTGTCGTTGGCGATGCGCACGGCGTCGTCCTCGTCGTCGAACGGCACGATCGACAGCACCGGGCCGAAGATCTCTTCGCGCAGGATGTCGCTGCCCGGCTGCACCCCGTTGATCACGGTGGGCTCGAAGAAGGTGCCCGTGCCGTCGAGGGCGTGCCCGCCGGTGAGCAGGGTGGCGCCGCGGCCGAGGGCATCCTGCACCAGGGTGTCGGCCTTGGTCACCGCGTCGGCGTTGATCAGCGGGCCGATCTTGACGCCGTCCTCGGTGCCACGGCCCACGGTGAAGCCGGCGACGGCCTCGGTGACGCGGCGGGCGAACTCGTCGGCGACGGATGCCTGCACAATGAACCGGTTCGCGGCGGTGCAGGCCTGGCCCACGTTGCGGAACTTCGCGGCCAGGGCGCCCTCGACGGCGCGGTCCATGTCGGCGTCGTCGAAGACCAGGAACGGGGCGTTGCCGCCGAGCTCCATCGACGTGCGCAGCACGTTCTGCGCCGACTGGGCGATGAGCTTCTGGCCCACCCCGGTGGAGCCGGTGAAGCTGAGCTTGCGAAGCCGCGGGTCGGCGATGATCGGCTCGGAGACGGCGCCCGAGGTGGAGGTGGTGAGCACGTTGACCACGCCGGCGGGCAGGCCGACCTCCTCGAACAGCTTGACCAGGTACAGGGTCGTGAGCGGGGTCAGCTCGGCGGGCTTGATCACGACGGTGCAGCCGGCGGCGAGCGCCGGGGCGATCTTGCGGGTGGCCATCGCCAGCGGGAAGTTCCACGGGGTGATCAGGTAGCTCGGGCCGACCGGGTGCTGCGACACGATCATGCGCCCGGTGCCCTCGGGGTTGGTGCCGTACCGGCCGGTGATGCGCACGGCTTCTTCGCTGAACCAGCGCAGGAACTCGCCCCCGTAGGTGACCTCCCCGTACGATTCGGCGAGCGGCTTGCCCATCTCCAGCGTCATCAGCAGCGCGAACTCGTGCCGGCGCCCGTGCAGGAGATCGAAGCTGCGGCGCAGGATCTCCCCGCGCACCCGCGGCGGCGTCGCGGCCCAGGCATCCTGTGCATTGGCGGCGGCGGCGAGGGCCGCCAGACCGTCGGCGACTCCGGCGTCGGCGATGGTCTTGATCACCTTGCCCGTGGACGGGTCGTGCACGGTGAGTGTGTTCCCGTCGGCGGCGGGCACCCACTCACCGTTGATGTACAGCTCGTTGGGTACGTGCTGGAGTAGCTCTGCTTCGGTTACGTGCGCCACAAATGCCTCCCGTGAAGTCGTCGACTTCAAATGTACTCGCGTGCCACTGGAGGTAGCTGGGGCGTTGCGGCGTGGTCGGTGCGGGCGTGTCGGCCGTGGATGTGACTCCGCCGCAGGCTACCGCTTGTCCGCTCCGGCCGTCGCTGCCCTGTCGGTCGGCAGGACGCCCAAGCAGAGCAGCACGCCGATGAGCTGCAGTACCCCGGTGCCGAAGTACAGCGTGTGCAGCAGCGAATACCCGGGCAGGATCGCCACTTCCACGAAGATCCAGATGAGCATTCCGAACCCGGCGATGGCGGCCGCAGCCAGGTACCACGGATGCCGAAGGTGCTGCAGCAGCACCGCGTTCGCCTGGGTGCCGCCCACAACCAGCAGCAGGATGAGGCCCGGCACCAGGAAGGAGTCGAACGGGGTGCCCACCAGCCAGCTGATGGGCATGCCCATCCCGTTCGCGAAGATCAGGCCGAGCGCTCCGCCTACCGCCGAGACCAGAGTGAACCAGCCCACCACGAGCAGCGCCACCCACCAGCGGCGGGGTGCGTGCGTATCAGTGCCTGGCACTGCGAAATGGACGGGGGTCGAGGTGGCCATGCCGCCATCCTGTTCCTCGCTCGAGAGGCCCACAATCCCCCGCTCGGGCCACACCGGGAAGGGGCCGCACAGGCCACCTCACCCAGCGACGCATCCGCGAGATGCCACTTGAGGCCCGTTGGGCGCGCCCCAAGGGGGCTCAACTGTCATCTCGCACGCGGGCTACAGCCCCGAGAGGGGGCCGCGCACGATCGAGTCGCCGGAGTGGGCCGGGTTGCCGGGCATGTCGGCCGTGAGTAGTCACACCTCTCGCCGGCCGCGAAGGGGCATGTTGGGGCGACTCCGCGCACCACACAACTGGCGCGGATGGTGCTGGCGCGCGCTCGGGACTACCGGGCGAGGGCGTCGGAGGTGGCGAGCACCGCGCCGGCGTGGGCGAGTTCGGCGAGGGCCCGCTCGCTCGCGCCGGAGTCGACGCCGGCGACGAGGTCGGTCAACACACGTACGTGCTGGCCGTGGGTGAGGGCGTCCAGGCCCGAGGCGCGCACGCAGAAGTCGGTGGCCAGGCCGACCACGTCGACATCCGTCACCCCCGCGGCGATGAGCAGTTCGCCGAACTTCTCCCCGCCGGAGTCGACGCCCTCGAAGATCGAGTAGCCGGGCGTCCCCTGGCCCTTCTGGATGTGCACGGTCGCCTCCGGCAGGGTCAGCGCCGGATGGTACTCGGCACCGGCCGTGTCGGCGACGCAGTGCACGGGCCAGCTGGCGGTGAAGTCGGGGGCGTCGTCGACCGCGAAGTGGCCGCCGTTGTCACCGTCGGCGTCGTGCCAGTCCCGGGAGGCGTAGATGTGACCGTACTGGCCGGCGTTCGCGGCCAGGAACGTGCTGATGCCCGCAGCCACGTCGGCGCCGCCGGTCACCGGAAGTGCACCGCCCTCGGTGAAGTCGTTCTGAACGTCGATGATGATCAGTGCGCGGGTCACGGAAGCACTCCTGTCGGTTGTGGATCAGTTGTTCGAGAGGTTGTTCCCGCAGCGGAAGAACCCCGTCGTGATGGTGTCGATCGCCTGCTTCGCATTATCGCCCACATCGCCCAGCGCGTATACGGCGAAGGTGAGGGTGCTGCCGTCCTGCGCGCGGATGACGCCGGCGAGGGTGTACCCGGTGTCGATCCAGCCGGTCTTGGCGAATACCGCACCGTCGGCATCCGCGTTGGCACCGGAGAACCGGTCGCTGTACGACAGTGAGCCGGACGGGCCGCCGGCGATGGGCAGACCGTCGAAGATTTCGCCGAGGCTGCCCTCCCTGGCGTTGATCTGCCGGAACAGTTTGGTGAGGTACGCCGGCGGCACGGCGTTGTTGTCGGAGAGGCCGGAGCCGTCGGCGATGAGGATGCCGGTGGTGTCGATGCCGTACTCGGCAAGGCCCGCGAGCACGGCGGGCTGGATGGCGGTGAAGGTGTTGCCGGTGCCGGACTCCACCGCCACGAGCCGGGCGAGCATCTCGGCGAGAGCGTTGTCGGACACGATCAGGGACTGCTTGATCAGCACCCCGACGGGCTGGGACTGCACGGACGCCAGCACCGCGGCGCCGGCCGGGGCGGTGCCGACGCTGACGTCCACGGCGCCGCCGAGCTCGTCGGCGAACGCCGCGCCGGCCTGGCCGACCGGGTCCTCGCTGCGCGCGGAGGTGCTGGCGTACGGGTCGGCCCTGCCGCCGTCGACCTGCAGCGCGGTGATCGGCGGCATGTACCCGTCGGTCTGTTCCTTGCGGTCCCAGCTGGGTTCCCAGTCCGGGCCGCCGAAGTAGCCGGAGTCCAGCAGCACCGAGGTGATCTCGGTGTCGCCCATCGCGGCGCGGGCCTGGTCGGCGAGGTCGTCGAGGTGCGCGGCGCCGTCGTAGAACGACTCGTCGCCGGTGGAGGTACTCGACAGAGTGAGGTCGCCGCCGCCGACGAGCACCACCTGGCCCGGTTCGGGGCCGGCCACGACGGTGGTGGTGGCCCGGTAGTCGGCGCCGAGCACGCTCAGCGCGGCGGCGGAGGTGAGCACCTTGAGCACGCTGGCGGCGCGGGATGCGGTGCTGCCGCCCCGGTCGAAGAGCACCTCACCGGTGTCGGCGTTCACGACCTGCGCCTGGAACTCCCCCAGGCGGGAGTCCTCGGCCAGGCCCGCGACCGAGCAAGTGCGCAGCGGAGTGGAGACGGTGGCCGCACCGGGGGCGGGGCGGGCCGCCGGCGTCGTCGGGGTGGGGGTAGGGGCAGGGGCAGGGGTCGGGGTTGCGCTGGTCTCCCCGGCGGCGATGGATGCGGCGGGCTCGGTGCCGGCGGTGGCCGCGCCGGCCCAGACGGCTCCGCTGCCCAGCAGCACGAAGGCCACGGCTGCCGCGACGAGCACCTTCACTCGGCGGCCTCGGTCAGAAGCGTCAGTTGCCGCGTGCGTCGTCGTCGGATGCGCAGCCTGGAGCTCGGTCGGCTGGTCGGCTCCTGTGGCGGAAGGGTCGCCTCGCTCAGGCTCAGGCCGGTCTGGAGTATCCACCCGGGCATTTTAGCGAGCGTGGGTGTGAGCCGGCCAGAGAGGTGCGGGGCCAGAGGTGCGGGGCCGTGTGCCGCCGTTCTCCGTGGAGGCAGCCCGCGCGGCACAGGCCCCTTACTCGCGCGTCGGTGCTCGCGGCACGAGTTCACACACGCGCCCCGGCATCCGGGCGTGGGTAACTCCCCGCGTGCGAAAGTTCTCGCAGCTCGCGATAGTGCTCGCAGCATGCGATATTGCGCGCTTTTTCACACGCCGCGAACATTTTCGTCTGCCGCGAACGTTCAGTACCGCCGCGAGCGGAGCAGACCCGAGCAGCCCGGCTATTCGCCGGGGTAGACCAGCCCGATCTGCGCGCGGATCTCGTCGAGGGTCTCCATGATCTGCACCGACTCGGTCACGGTGAGCAGCTCGCTGGTGATCAGGCCCGCCGCCACCAGGCGCTCCGCCTCGACGGCCTGGAAGTGCATGCCCCGCCCGGTGATCTCGGGCGTCTCGTACGTTTCGACGACCTCGTTCGCGCTGTTGTACACGCGGAACGTGGTGGGTGAGTACCAGACCTCGTCGATCTGGATGCGGCCCTCGGTGCCGAGGATGCTGGCGGTGTTGGGTCCCTTGGTGTCGCTCGCGGAGATCAGGGTGGCGATCTGGCCGCCGGGGTATCGGAAGATCGTGGCGACCTGCGCATCCGCCCCGGTGTCCTTGAACGTGGCGGAGGCGAGGATGGTCTCGGGCCGGCCGAACAGGGCCGACGCGAACGACACGGGATAGATGCCCAGGTCGAGCAGCGCGCCGCCGCCGAGCTCGAGCGCGTTGATGCGGTGGCCGGGGTCGTCGGGCAGGTCCTGGGTGTGGTCGGCGATCAGGCTGCGGACGTCGCCGAGGGTACCGGCGGCGAGAATCTCGCGGATGCGGCCCATGTGCGGCAGGAACCGGGTCCACATGGCTTCGAGCAGGAGCAGGTTCTTGCTCTCGGCGAGCGCCGCCAGCTGCCGGGCCTCTCCCGCGTTGACGGTGAGCGGCTTCTCCACGAGCACGTGCTTGCCGCCCTCGAGCGCGAGGGTGGCGTGGTCCACGTGGAACGGGTGCGGGGTGGCCACGTAGATGATGTCCACCTCCGGGTCGGCCGCGAGCGACGCGTAGCTCGGGTGCGCGGTGGGGATGCCGAACTCGGCGGCGAACGCATCCGCACCGGCCTGGCTGCGGGAACCCACGGCCTGCACCGTGAAGCCGTTCTTCACGAGGTCCCCGGCGAATTGGTGGGCGATTCCGCCCGTGGCCAGGACTCCCCAGCGGAGTGCATCAGTCATGCTGCGAGCCTAGCGAATCCGCTTGGCGGCACTCAAGAAAGCTGTGTTATTGTGCCGGTCATGACTGAAAAAGACCCGGCCGACAAGTCGTTCGACGAGAAGCGCCACGACCAGCTCACGACCGCGCCGCGGGCCGACGAGGCGGATGCCGCGCCGCGGGTGACCGTGCAGAAGACCGACGACGGGGTGACCCGCATCGACGTCGCCGACACCGCCGCCGTGCGACCCGGCAAGCCCGTCCGGGAGTAGCCGACGCGGCTTGGTGCCGCGGGCCTGACCGGCCGATCAGCCATGGGCATCCCGCGGCACAACGCAACCCGGGAACATCCCGCGGCACACCGCATACCGGGTGCGGCCGGCGCGACAACCGTCACCCGGCGTTTGCCCGCCGGTCACCGGTGCCGCCTACGCTGGCGGTCGTGAGCGAGAATCTGCTTCTCCACCGCCGCCCGGTTCCGCACCAGGCCGTGCCGAGTCCCGTCGCCCCGCCGCGGCCCGCGGTTCCGGCCCAGCCGGCCTTCGCCGCCCGAAACTCCCCTGTCGACCTGTTGTTCCGGGCGCTGTGGCAGCTGGTGGGCGGTTACGTGTTCCTGGTGCTGCTGGTCAAGGACCGCAAGCTTCCACAGTGACCGGGAGACGGCATCGGGGGGAGCCGCCCCGTCCGTCCGGCGACTGTCCCTGCGATGTCCCTAGGATGAGACCATGGCGATGCCGGTCCTGGGCACCAAACTCTTCGTTCCGCCGCTGCGGAAGCGAGCTGTGCCACGGCCTCGCCTCGTCGAACGGCTGCACGAGGGGCTTTCCTCCGGCCGAAGACTGACGCTCATCTCTGCCCCGGCCGGTTTCGGCAAGACCGCGCTGGTGTCCGAGTGGATCGCGGACGCCCAACGGCGGAATTCCCGGATCCGGGTGGGCTGGCTGTCGCTGGACGAGAGCGACAACGATCCCGCCCGGTTCCTCACCTATCTCGGCCACGCCCTGCACCGGGCGGATCCCGGAATCGGCCGAGAAGCGGCGAACCAGCCGGCTGGCTCCCTGATTCCCACGTTGACCGCCCTGATCAACGCCATCGCCGCCGGCGAGTTCGACATCATCCTGGTTCTCGACGACTTTCAGCTGATCGAGGACCCGTCGATTCGGGACGCCCTGGTCTTCCTGCTCGAACACGCTCCGTCGGCGTTGCACCTGGTCATCGTGAGCCGCTCCGACCCGCTGCTGCCGGTGGCGCGTTTGCGGGCGGGCGGAGTGCTCACCGAGCTGCGTGCGGCGGACCTGCGCTTCAGCACCGTCGAGGCCGCCGCCTTCCTCAACGAGATGATGGGACTGGGGCTCTCGACCGCGGACGTCGACGCGCTCGAAACCCGCACGGAGGGTTGGATAGCCGGCCTTCAGCTGGCGGCCCTGTCCATGCAGGAACGAACGGATGTCGCCGGCTTCATTCAGGGGTTCACCGGGAGTAACCGCTTCGTGATCGATTACCTCGCCGAAGAGGTCCTGCAGAGCCAGAACGAGAGCACCCGTGATTTCCTGCTCCGTACAGCGGTCCTGGAGAGGCTCACCGCCTCCCTCTGCGATGAGCTCACCGGCCAGCCGGGCGGCGCGGCGATCCTGGAATCGCTGGACCGCGACAACCTGTTCGTCATTCCGCTGGACGACGGTCGCCGGTGGTACCGCTATCACCACCTCTTCGCGGACGCTCTCCGAGCCCGCCTGTTGCGGGACCGGCCCGACCTGGTGCCGCAACTGCACGGCCTGGCCAGCGCCTGGTATGAGGAGCACGACCTGCCGGAGGAGGCCGTCACCCACGCGTTGGCGGCCGCGGACTTCGACCGGGCGGCGCGTGTGATCGAGAGCATCATTCCCTCCATCAGGAGGAGCCGGCAGGACGCCACGCTGCTGCGCTGGTTGGCGCTCCTCCCCGAACACGTCATCGACCGGCGACCAGTGCTCGGTGTCTACCGTGCCTGGTCGTCCATCGTGGCGGGCGATCTGGCGGCCGTCGAACCGAGACTGCACGCCGTGGAGATGGCGCTCGCGGCCACCGCCGCCGACGGCGCCAACACACACCTGTCGCTGCCGGGTGAGGAGCTTCAGAAGCTGCCCGTCTCGATCGAGGTGTACCGGGCGGCCGTGGCGCAGTCGCGAGGGGATGTGGCCGGCACGCGGCAACACGCTCAACGAGCCCTGGACCTCACCCGCCCCGATGACCACCTGGGGCGCAGCGCGGCGGCGGGTTTCCTCGGTCTGGCCTCCTGGGCCGCCGGTGACCTGAAGGCGGGGGTGCGGGCCTTCCGGGAGGTCCAGACCGGGTTGCGATTGGCCGGAAATACGGCGGACCTCCTGGCCACCACCATCGTGCTGGCCGACATGCTCATTCCGCAGGGGCGCCTGTGGGAAGCCCAGTCCGCTTTCGAGCGCGCCCTGCAGCTGGCGGCCGAGCAGGGCGACCCGCCCCCGCAGTCCACCGCGGACCTGCACGTGGGCATCAGTGAACTGTTCCTGCAACGCAACGACCTTCCGGCCGCCGCCGCACACCTCGCGGCAGCCGAGGCCTTGGGTGGACGGGCATCCACGCACGAGAACCGGCACCGGTCGTATCTCGCCCTGGCCCGGCTCCGGGAGGCCGAGGGGCAGCCCGAAGCCGCCCTGGACCTGCTCGCCACCGCCGAACGCCTGTACCTGCGGGGGTTCTTCCCCGAGGTGCGCCCGATCGCCGCGATGAAGGCCCGCCTCTGGATCTCACAGGGCCGGCTCGCTGAGGCCGAGGCGTGGGCCGATGAGCAGGGGCTCACGGCGGCGGATGACCTGAGCTACCGGCGCGAGTTCGAACACATCACCCTGGCCAGATTGCTGCTCGGCACGCACACGGGTGCCCGGCAGCCCGGCAGCCTGGACGACGTGACGGGGCTGCTGGAGCGGCTGCTCACGGCGGCGGACGCGGCCGGGCGCACCGGATCCGCCACCGAAATCCTCATCCTGCAGTCGCTGGTGCACGCCGCCAACGGCCGCACAGCTCAAGGGCTCGCGCCGTTGAACCGGGCGCTCCGGCAGGCGGAACCCGAGGGGTACATCCGGCTCTTCCTCGACGAGGGCGCACCCCTGGCGGTGCTATTGCGGGCGGCGGCGGAGACCGGGGTCGTCGGCGACCATGTTCGCCGACTCAATCGAGCCTTCCGGCAGGCCGACGGCACGGCCGGGGCCATGGCGGCGGCCCGGTCCGACCGGCCCTTGACGGCTCTCAGCGAGCGGGAACTCCACGTGCTCAGGCTGATGGCCACCGAGCTGAGCGGCCCTCAGATCGCCGGCGAACTGTATGTCACCGTCAACACGTTGCGCACGCACACCAAGCACATCTTCGCGAAGCTCGAGGTCAACAGCCGGCCGGCAGCCGTGCGGCGTGCGGAGGCCCTGGGCCTGATCTAGGCCCATCCGCGCACAATCACCACCCGGCATCACATCGCGGGGTGATGCCGGCGGAGAGCTGCCTTCGTAGATTCAGATTGTCCGCAGGCGCCCGCCTGGGGCAACCCACAAGCAAGGAGAACGGCCATGAACATCACGCCTGCCACGCTGACCCGGGGAGCCGGCCTCGCCGCCGCCCTGTCCGGGCTCATCTACATCGTCATCCAGTTCATCCATCCCCCGGATCGGATCGAATCCCTCACCACCGCGCTGTGGGCGACTGTGCACGTCCTCAGCTTCGGCATGGCCGTGCTCGGCCTGATCGGGCTCACTGGCCTCTACCTGCACCAGGTGACAAGGATCGGGCTGCTCGGCCTGATCGGATACCTGATGTTCGGCTTCTTTTTCGTCCTGCAGTCGGCGTTCAATTTCGCCGAAGCGTTCATCGCCCCGTTGATCGCAGTCGACGCGCCGCAGCTCGCGGTGGACATCGTCGGACTCTTCGGCCGGTACCCGGCCGTGACCGACCTGGGCCCGCTGGCCGCCCTCCCCCTGGTGGGGCTGCTGTTCTACGTCCTCGGTGCCCTGGTGTTCGGTATCGCCATCCTCCGCGCCCGCGTCTTGTCCCGCGGAGCCGGCATCCTGCTGATCGTCGCGGCCGCCCTGACCCCCGTCGCCGGCCTGCTGCCACATGCCATCGAACGGATGGCCGCTGTTCCCATGGGACTGGCCCTGATCTGGCTCGGCTACTCGCTCTGGTCCGCCCGGCGCGGCCTGGTGGAGCAGGCCGACCGAACCGGGCACGAGCACCGCACGCACGCCGTCTGACCCGCCGAAAGCCAGCGCGATGAGCACGTCATCCTCCCCGTCCCCCGACCCCGGCTGGTATGAGATCCGCCTACAGGGTCAGCTCGATTCGAGCTGGGCCGAGTGGTTCGACGGCCTCACGCTCACGGCCGACAGCGATGGCACCACCACCCTCACCGGGCCGGTCGCCGATCAGGCCGCGCTGCACGGGCTGATGAGACGGGTCGGCGACCTGGGGGTGCCCTTGATCTCGGTCAACCCCCTGAGGAGACGGCACTCATGACAAGAAGCATCCCGGCACCAGCGCCGCCCCGCCGCGACCGGCCGAGCCGGTCCCGACGGGCGTGGCTCGCACCGACGGGGCTCATCCTCCTCAGCCTCATCCCGGTGCTGGCCGGGGCAGCTCGCCTGACGGAGCTGACGGGCGGAGCCGTCGTCACCGACCACAACGCCCGGTTCCTCGGCTCCCCCGTCCCCGTCGTGACCCACATCATCAGCGCCACCCTGTACAGCCTGCTCGGGGCCTTTCAATTCGTGCCCGCACTGCGGCGACGCCGCGGCGGTTGGCATCGTGTCGCCGGGCGCGTCCTTCTGCCCGCCGGCCTGCTCACCGCCCTGACGGGCCTGTGGATGTCCGCCTTCTACCCGCATCCGCCCGGTGACGGCACGCTCCTGCTGGTGGTGCGGTTGGTCTTCGGTTCCGCAATGCTGGCCAGCCTCATCCTCGGGATTGCCGCGATCGTGCGGCGCGACTTCATCCGCCACGGCGAGTGGATGACGCGGGCGTACGCCATTGCGGTGGCCGCCGGCACTCAGGCCCTGCTGCTCATCCCCGAAACGATGATCTTCGACCAGACCGAACAGCTGCCCCGCGCCGTGACCATGGGGACCGCTTGGATGATCAACCTGGCCGTGGCGGAATACGTCATCCGTCGGCGGGCCCGGCCGGCGCGAGCGTAGATCGCCGCGCGCCGACCGGACGCGCTACTGGGCGAACCGTCTGGGCGCCATCCGGCGCCTCAGCGGTCGCGGATGCCCGACAGCACCCGTTCGGCGATCGCCCGGTGGCCCTCATCGTTGACGTGCACCCCGTCCACGGTCACCATCCCCGGTTCGATCACCACCGGGTCGATCAGGCTCACGTAGTCGGCGCCGACGCTGGCCGCGGTCTCCTGCACCCATTCGTCGAGCTCCACGATCAGCTCGTTCCCCGGCTGCGCCGTCGACGGGCCTACCGCGATGATCCGGGCCTGCGGCAGGCCCTCCCGAATCAGGTCGTAGGTCTCGGTGACGGCCGCGCGCACCGCGTCGGGGTCGGCGGCGAGCGCCGCCAGGTCGTTCTGGCCGCCGGCGATCACGACGATGTCGGGTTGCGCGGCCACTACGTCCGGCACGCGTTCCAGGTAGGTCGGGCAGTAGGCCAGGCCGCAGCCGCCGAGCCCCGACGTGGTGACGAATCCGGTGCCGCCCTGACCCTGGTTCACCTCCACCCAGCCGGCCTCTTCGGCCACGAGCGCCGACCAGCGGCGGGACGGCTCGGAGGCGCCCCAGCCCTGCGTGTAGGAGTCGCCGAGGAACACCGCCGCGGTGTCGCCGGGCGGGATCGTGGGCGACGGCTCGGCCGGCGGCAGCAACGATTCGGGCACATTCCGGCCGGCTCCGCCGAGCACGACCGCCGCGACGGCCCCGCCGATCACGACGGCGAGCGCCGCGCCGGCCAGCAACCACAGCCACAGCCACCGGCGCCGGGGTGCTGCGCCGGGCGAAGACGTTCGCAAGCGCCCGGTGTCCATGGCCCCAGCATAAGAGCATCCGCGCACTCAGGCCCGCCGGCGCCGGGCATCGTTCAGTGAGCGCGCAGGTCTGCGAGCACCCGCCGTGCGATAGCAAGGTGACCGGTGTTGTTCACGTGCACCCGGTCGGGCACGACCATCGGCGCGGCGATCACGGTGGGAGCGAGCAGGCTGACGTACTCGGCATCCACCTCGTCCGCGGCGGCGTGCACCCAGGAGTCCAGTTCCGTGACGGCCGGGGTGGCCGGGGTGGGGGTGGACGGCCCGACGGCGATGATGCGCGCATCCGGCAGGCCCTGCCGAATCAGGCGGAACGTCTCGTTGACCGCCGCCCGCACCGCATCGGGTTCAGTGGCGAGCGCCGGCCGGTCATTCTGCCCGCCGGCCACCACGACGACATCGGGTGCCCGCTTGACCACCTGCATCGCCCGCTGCACGTACGCGGGGCAGTAGCCGGCGCCGCACCCGTTCGATTCGGCGATGGTGTCGTACCCGGTGCCCACCCCGCCCTGGTTCAGCTCGGTCCAGCCGGCCTCCCGCGCCACGAGCGTCGACCAGCGCAGGGACGCCGTGGTCGCGCCCGCCCCAGCGGTGTAGGAGTCGCCGAGGAACACGGCCAACGGCCGCGCCGCCTGGGCCGGCGGAGCCGATGGGCCACCGGCCGATGCGCCGCCCGCGCCGTGCCCGCCCGCGACAGCGCCGCCGGCACCGCTGAGGCCCATCAGGCCAAGTACGGCGAGGAACAGGAGCCGGCCCCGACGGGGTGCGGCGCGCGTCGGGAGGTCAACAGGCATTGGACCAGCTTAGGAGCCCCGGCCGTTTCCCCGGGTTGGCTATGCTGCCGACACGATCAGGGTCGCTGTGATCACCGGGACAGCGCGCAGACCAAGCACGGGAGCACACCATGGCCGGCCTCCACCCCCTCCTGCCGCGGCCCACCGACGGCAGTGCTTTGCTGCGCGTGCGCGCCGCCCTGCCGCTGCTCGGGCCGAGCGAGCGCCGGGTCGCCCAGGTGATCCTCGAGAGGCCGGGCGCGGTCACCGAGTGGTCCACCGCCGAGCTTGCCACCGAGGCGGGCACCTCCACGGCCACCGTGGTGCGCGCCTGCCAGAACCTCGGCTTCCGCGGCTTCCAGCACCTGCGACTCGAGGTGGCCCGGGCGGCGCCCACCGACGCCGAGCCGGCGGAGGATGCGCATCCGCTTGCCCGCATCTTCGCCGACGCCGGCGTCGCCATCAGCCTCGGCATGGCCAGCGTCGACGCGGCCGGCATAGACGCGGCCGTCGAGGTGCTCGCCGGCGCGCGCCGGCTGGTGCTGGTGGGCACCGGCTTCTCCGGGCCGCCGCTGCAGGATGCCGCGATGCGGTTCGCCACCCTCGGCCGCGCCGCCGAAGCCCCGCTGCCGGCGTCACTCCCGAAGCCGTCGTCGTCACCGGCGACCTCCTGCAGCGCGGCCACGCCGAGGTCTACGACAGGGTCGACGCCGCACTGCTCGAACTCGGTGAGCGGGTGGCCGCCCCTGTGCTCACGGTGCTCGGCAACCACGACGACCCGGTCGCCGCCCGCCGCCTGACCGGCCACGGTCCAAGCCACCACCGGGTGGTCACCGTGGGCGCGGTGCGGTTCGTGCTGCTAAATTCCAGCAGCGGCGCGCTCGACGCCGAGCAGCTGGACTGGCTGGCCGAGACCGTCGCCGAACCGTTCGGCATGGGCACTGTCCTCGCCGTGCACCACGCGCCGGTGCCGTCGCCGCTGCCCACCCTGTCGAAGATCGGCCTGCGCGAGCCCGAGCCGCTCGCCGGGGCCCTCCAAGGCTCCGACGCCCGGCTGATCCTCGCCGGCCATTACCACCACCCGATGAACTCCCTCTTCCACGGCATCCCCGTGGCCGTGGGCCCCTCGCTCGCCTACCACCAGGTCATGAACGCCGGGCCAGCCACCGTCAGCGGGCACGACTTCGCAATGTTCTCCCTCGTGCAGCTCACCGCCGATCAGCTCAGCTGCGCCCCGGTCAGCCTGCAGGCGGTGCATCCCCTCTTGTCTAGGTCCGTTTCCCACCCTCACCAGCATCACAACTCGATAAGGAACCCCATGTCACGCTCCACTCAGGTCGCCGGCGTCGCCACTCTCGTGGTCCTCGGGCTCACCCTGGCCGGCTACTCCACCGCAGAGGCCACCGCCGAGACCAGCCCGGAAGCTTCCGCGACGGCCGCGCTCGAGGCGGCCACCATCACCCTGTACACCTCCGAGCCGCAGGAGAAGATCGACGCGATCATCGCCGACTGCAACGAGACCCAGCCCGACGTCACGGTCGAGGTGTTCCGCGCCGGCACCGGCGACCTCACCGCCCGCATCGAAGCCGAACGCACCACCGGCAACGTGCAGGCCGACATCCTCCTCGCCGCCGACTCCGGCACCTTCGAGACCTACAAGGCCGACGACCTGCTGCTGGCCTACAGCCCCGCCGACGTCGAGTCGCTCAACCAGGACGTTGTGGACCCCGACGGCTTCTCCGTGGGCACCCGCATCATCCCCACCGCCATCGCCTACAACACCACCGCCATCGACAACCCGCCCACCTCCTGGGCTGACCTCACCGACCCCGGGTACGCCGGCAAGATCACCATGCCCAACCCGGATGTCTCGGGTGCGGCCGCGTACAACGCCGCCGTCTGGCTGCACAACGCCGACCTCGGCGACGAGTGGCTCGTCGACCTGGCCGCGAACAAGCCGGTCATCGCCGACAGCAACGGACCGGTTTCCCAGGCCGTCGCATCCGGCACCCAGCCGGTCGGCGTGGTCGTGGACTACCTGGTGCGCGAGCTCAAGGCCGCCGGCTCGCCCATCGACGTGGCCTACCCCACGGAGGGCGTGCCCTACGTCTCCCAGCCGGTCGGCATCTTCGCCAGCACCGACGAGCAGGCCGCCTCCGAGGCGTTCGTGGACTACCTGGTCAGCGCCGCGGGCCAGGAACGGGCCGTCGAGCAGTCCTACCTGCCGGTGCGGAACGACGTCGGCGCCCCCGAGGGCGCCCCGGCCATGGACGAGATCGAGACCCTCACCCCCGACCTCGACGTGATCAACGACACCAAGGCCGCTGCTGTCGCGCGGTTCAATGAGCTCTTCCAGTAGAGCAACGGGCACGGGCCCGGTCGTCCTCGACCGGGCCCGTGCCCGCTTACCCCTCAATACTCCGCGAGCGGATGCGCGGCGCACCGTCGCCGGCATCGACCTGCTCCGGCTGGCTCTCTGGCTGATCTCTGCCGCCGTGGTGCTCGTGCCTCTCGGCGCCATCGTGGTGCTCGCCTTTTCGGCCAACCACCTGCCGCTGCTGCTCAGCGGGGACATCCTGCAGGCCGGACTGACAGCTTGGTCTCCGCCAGCGTCTCTGGCCTGATCGCCGTCGTCGTGGGCACCCTGCTCGCGCTGCTGCTGGACCGCACGGACCTGCGCGGCCGCAAGGCGCTGCGCCTGTTCGCACCCACGCCGCTGCTGGTGCCGCCGTTCGTAGGCGCGATCGCCTGGATCGGGATCGCCGGCCCCACCGGGCCGGTCAACGTGGCGTGGACCGAATGGTTCGGTGGCTCGCTGTGGAACATCTACGGCGGCGACGGCGTGATCGTGCTGCTGGCCATCCACTCGTACCCGATCGCGTACATGATCGTCTCCGCCGCACTCCGCCGCATTCCCACCGACTTGGAACAGGCCGCCCGCATCGCCGGCGCCTCCGCTTCCCGAGCCGTCCGCGCCATCACCCTGCCGCTGCTTAGACCTGCGATGCTGTCGGCGTTCACCCTCATCGCGGTGGGTAACCTGGCCGACTTCGGCATCCCCTCGATCATCGGCCTGCCGAACGCTACGTCACCCTGTCGCAGCTGATCTACCGCTACATCCAGTCGGGCACCGTTCAGTCGCCGCTCGAGGTGATCTCCACCATCGGGGTGGTGCTGCTGATCGTGGCGGCGCTGGCGATGGTGGTGGACCTGCTGGTCTCCCGGTCGCGCTTCGAACTGGACGGTTCGGCATCCGCGGTGCAGCTGCTGCCGCTGGGCGGAGCCCGGCTACCACTCACCATGGCCGCCTGGCTCGCCGTGCTCGCCATCACTCTGCTGCCGCTGCTCGCACTGCTCAGCCAGGCGCTCCTGCCGGCGCCAGGGGGGCCGCTGACCTGGGCAAACCTGACCATAGGCAACATCGTGCGGGCCACCAGCGCACCGGCCCCCCGCACCGGCGCGCTCAGCTCGGTGATGCTGTCGGTGCTGGCCGGTGTGATCTGCGCGGTGCTCGGCCTGGCCATCGGCACCGTCGTCACGCGCACGACCGCCCGGTCGAACACCGCTTTGAAGACCGTCGCGATGCTGCCGCAGGCCATTCCGGGCTTGGTCATCGCGGTGGGCTGGTTGATCATCGCCCCGCGGATCGGCCTGTTCAATACGCCCTGGCTGATCCGGTGCGCCTACGTGATGGCGTTCGTGGCGATCGTGGTGCAGTCGGTGTCCGGGCCGCTGACGGCCACCCCGATGACCGCCGAGGAGGCGCCCGCATCTCCGGCGCGAGCCGGCTGCGCGCCCTATTCGACATCTCCTGGCGGATGGCGGTGCCCGCCGCGGTGGCCGGCGGCGTGCTCGTGGTGCTCACCGCGGTGCGGGAGCTGACAATCTCGGTGTTGCTGCTCGCGCCCGGCGCGCAGACCCTGGGCGTGAACATCTTCAGCCTGCAACAGGCCGGCGCGTACAACGCGGCACCGGCGCCCTCGCTTCTCATCACCCTGGTGGGGCTGGCCGGCCTCGGCCTGGCCGCCCGCCGGTCGAACTAACGGGAAAGGACCCCGCTATGCCGTCAGTCACCCTCACCGATGTGGGCCTCGTCTACCCGAACGGCACGATCGGCCTGGAGGGCAACGACCTCGCCATTGCCGACGGCGAGTTCATCGCGCTGGTGGGGCCATCCGGGTCGGGCAAAACCACCCTGCTACGTGCCATCGCCGGCTTCCTTCCCCCCACCAGCGGGTCCATCCGACTCGATGACACCCTCGTCGCCGACCGCAGCACGCTGGTCGCGCCGGAGAAGCGGGGCCTGGGCATGGTGTCCCAGCAGCACGCGGTCTGGCCGCACTGGAGCGTCGAACGCAACATCGCCTACCCGCTGGTTCTGGCGAAGGTGGCCCGCGCCGAGCGCGCTGCGCGGGTCGCCGAGGTGATGCAGCTGGTCGGCCTGACCGGGTTCGGGAAGCGCAACCCGGCCACCCTCTCGGGCGGGCAACGCCAGCGGGTGGCGCTGGCCCGCGCGATCGTGGGCCGCCCCCCGGGTGCTGCTGCTCGACGAGGCGCTGTCCGCGCTGGACGAACCGTTGCGCGACAGCCTGCGGCTGGAGTTGCAGTCGCTCACCCGAAAGATCGGGCTCACCGTGGTGCACGTCACTCACGACCGGGAGGAGGCCCTCGCCCTGGCCGACCGGATCGTAGTGCTCGACGGCGGCCGCATTACCAGGTGGGCAGCCCGGTGGAACTAGTCACCCGGCCGGTGACCGCGCAGGTGGCCCGGTTCCTCTCTGACGCCACCCTGTTCCCGGGCAGCCGCAGCGCGGGCGGGTTCGCCGCCGACGGGCATCCTGTGTGGTGGCTGGCGCGCTGCTGGAACCCGGCGGTGCAGCGATGGGCCCAGGCACCCTGGCGGTGCTGCCGGAAGACATCACCCTGGAACCGGGCACCGGTGCGGCGTCGGAGGCCGTGGTGACGTCGTCGCTCTATGGTCGGGCCAGCAACGATGTGGTGGTGCACTGGCAGGGTATCTCGGTGCGCTGCCGGGTGCCCGGCCGCCGGTATCTGGTGGGCGAACGGGTGGTCGTGGGTATCAGCCGCGCCATGTCCTATGAGGCGGATGCCGCAATTCGGCCGGCCCTGCAGGCCGCGTCGGTCCGGTAACCCGCTCACCGTCTGACCGACCAACTGTTGCCCGTGCGGGCACAGTAGTGACGAGGCGCTACCGGCGGGGCTTGAGCTCGTCGGTGATGTCGGCGACGGTCGCGCGGTACGCCGCGATCAGGGCGTCCGCGTCGACGAACGCGGAGTAGCCGTGCTCGCCGGCGCCCATCGCGACCCGGGTGCCGCGCATCCGCTCGTCGGCGTACACCGGCCAGTCGCTCGTGCTGCCCAGCGGCGTGATGGTGCCGCGGGAGTAGCCCGTCGCGGAGAGCGCGAGGTCTTCGTGCGGCAGCGAGAGCTTGTTCACGCCCACCAGCGCGCGCAACTTCGCCCAGCTGATCTGCCGGTCGCCGGGCACCAGTACGAAGATGTAGTCACCGTCGTGCCGCTTCACCACGAGGGACTTTACGATGCCGCTGGGCTCAAGGCCCAACAGCCGGGCGGCACTCTCGAGACTGTCGGCCGCGGGCCGCTCGACGATGTCGATCTCCAGTCCGCGCGCCCGCGCATCCGTCTGAACCCGTTCGCGCCCTGTGTCAGCCATACCCGAGTCAACCACGCGCGTCGTCCGCATATTTCGCGACCCCGCGGATGCTCATGGCGGGTGAAAAGTCTCGTGGCACGGGAAAATGCTCACGGCGTGGGTTAATGCGCCAGATATCGCGTGCTGCGAGCACTATTACCCGCCGCCAGCATTTCCACGCGCCGCGGGCCACACCGCGGGCGCGCGGGCGTGTCGGAGCGCGCACTGTTCAACAAGAAAAGGACCGGGGCCGAGGGGGCCGCCGATCCGGGTGAGATGAGAGGGCCGCCTATCAGAATCGAACTGATGACCTATTCATTACGAGTGAATCGCTCTACCAACTGAGCTAAGGCGGCGTGAGACCGGATGTCCTCCCTGACGGGAAGTCGCTCGGTGACACAGCATCCAAGCTTAGTCGGTCGGGGAGGTCACGGTGTACAGCTCACGGAACGATTTGGCCACCCAGGCCGACAAGGGGCTGCAGTCGTCGGCCTCCGCCCAGCACCGCCAGGCGTGCCGGGTGGCGGCCATGGCCACCAGGGTGAACAGCAGCGCCCGCTGCGAGAGAACCTGCGGGTTCACGGCGAGACGGGGATCATCGGCCGCGAACCGGCGCTCCACGATGGCCTGCAGGCCCGCTTCGAAATCGCGCAGGGTCGCCATCCGCATGGTGAACAGGTGGCTGTTGTCCTTCATCAGGGCGCGGCGCAGCTCGTGGATCTCCCGGTCGCCGTCGGTGTTCTGCAGGCTGAGCCCGATCAGGGTGGCCAGGTCGACCAGCACGTCGCCGTCCGGGCCGCCGGCGATGAACCGTTGGATGTCGCTCTCGCAGGCCAGCTCCAGTTCGTCGCCGACCAGGGCGGAGTCCTTGGAGGCGAAGTAGTTGAAGAAGGTGCGCGGCGAGATCTCGGCGAACCGGCTGATCTCCTCGACCGTGACCTTGTCGATCCCCCGCTGCGCGCACAGCGTCAGCACGGCCCGCTGGATCTCCCGGCGTGTGGCCAGGCGCTTGCGCTCGCGCAGGCCCAGCTCGTCAGATGGCGCGGCCATGGGTCAGCACATCGGATCGGCCGTGGGCACGGTGCCGTCGATCAGGTAGTCGTCGACGGCATCGTTCACACAGGAGTTCGACTTGTTGTACGCGGTGTGGCCTTCGCCCTCGTAGGTGACCAGCTGGCCGCTGTCGAGCTGCTTCGCCAGGCTCTGAGCCCACACGTACGGGGTGGCGGGATCGTTGGTCGTTCCGACGACGAGGATGGGTGCAGCGCCGGCGGCGTGGATCTCCTCACGCTCCCCGGTGAAGGCGTACGGCCAGTTGGCGCAGGAGATGTCCCCGTAGGCCATGTAGGTGCCGATGGTGGGTGCGAGCGCTTCGATCTCGGCGGCCTGGGCGCGCATGGCGGCCGGGTCGTCGTCATAGGCGTAGTCGACGCAGTTGATCGCCATGAACGCCTCGGTGGAGTTGTCGGCGTAGGTGCCGGTGGCGTTGCGGCCGTTGTAGGCGTCGGCGAACTGCATGGCGCCATCCGCACTGCCCTGCAGGACGGTGTCGAACATGTCACTGAGGTACTGCCAGGCGGTGGCCTGGTAGAGCGGGTAAATGATCGCGGTCAGCAGCGCGTTCGCGCCCAGCTGCCGGCCGTCACTGGCAGTGATCGGGTTCGCGTCGACGGAGTCGAGCAACGCCCGGATGGTGGCCATGGCGTCGTCGACGGTGCCGTCGAAGGGACAGTCCGTGCCGGCCAGGCAATCGGTGAGGTAGGCGCGGAGGGCGCTCTCGAAACCCTGCGCCTGGGTGGCGGTGACCTCGAAGTTGCTCGTCGCGGGGTCGAGCGCACCGTCGAGCACGAGCCGGCCGACCTTGTCGGGGTACAGCTCCGCGTAGGTGGCGCCGAGGAAGGTGCCGTAGGAGAAGCCCAGGTAGTTCAGCTGCGCGTCGCCGAGCACGGCGCGGAGCAGGTCGAGGTCGCGGGCGGCGCTCTCGGTGTCGACCTCGCCCAGCAGGGCACCGGTCTTGTCGGCGCAGGCCTCGGCGAAGCCGGCGGAACTGGCCTCCTGCTCGGCGATCCACGCGTCGGTTCCGCGGTCGGCCGTGGTGAGCCCGTAGAGGTAGTCGTCCATCTCGGCAGGGTCGTAGCAGGACACCGGGCTGGACCGGCCGACGCCGCGGGGGTCGAACCCGACGATGTCGAAGCGTTTCTGCAGGGCGGCATCCGTGGCGTAGTCGACGGAGTCCTTGACAAAGTCGTAGCCGGACCCGCCGGGGCCGCCGGGGTTCACGAGGAGCGAGCCGATGCGATCCCCGGTGGCGACCTGGCGCACCAGGGCGAGTTCGGCCTCGCCGGCAGCCGGGTCATCCCAGTCCAGCGGCACCGTCGCGGTGCTGCACTGCATGCCGTCGTCGCAGTCGGTCCAGTCCAGCACCTGGCTGTAGAACGGGTCGAGCCCGGACTCCACGTTCTCGCCGGTGGGCGTGGAGGTGGACGGGGCCGCCTCGGGCAGGAACCACGGCACGCAACCGCTGAGTCCGAGCGTCACTGCCACCGCGGCCGCAATGGTCGTGAATACGCGAGAGCGCTTGGTCACTAAGTTCCCTTTCTTCGCGGCAGGCTCTGCCGCACTGTCGATGTTGTCATCGACGGATCATCGAGACCAGCATGGCTTCCAACGCCAGCGCCGGTGCTACGTTCGCTTCGATTCGCTGCCTGGCCAGGGCGATCGCATCCATCGTCGCCACGGTCACCGCGGGGTCGCACGCGGCCGCGGCCTTGTGCAGCTCGGGCAGCAACTCCCGGTTGATGATGGTGGTCTCCCGGCCCAGCTGCACCATCATCACGTCGCGGTACAACGAGGTGAGGTCGACCAGGATCCGGTCGATGCCGTCGCGGAGGCTCCGGGTGGCGCGGCGTTTCTGGTCGTCTTCGAGGTTCTTGATCTGGCCGCGAAGCGCGGGCGGCACCGACTGGCCGGGCTCCACGCCCAGCGAGCGCAGCACCCCTTCGCGCTCGGTGGCGTCGCGTTCGATCGTGATCGCCTTGGCGTCGTCGCCGGCGACGGCGAGCAACCGGGCGGCGGCGTTCACCGCGCTGGAGATGCCGGTCAGGCCCAGCGCCGCGCGCAGGGTCTCCTCGCGGCGGGAGCGGGCTTCGCCGTTGGTGGCGAGGCGCAGCGCCATGCCGATGTGGCTCTGCGCTTCGCGGGCGGCGCGTTCCGCGACGGCCGGGTCGACGCCGGTGCGGCGGATGAGCAGGGCCGCGACGTCCTCGATGCTCGGCACCCGCAGGCGCACGGTGCGCACCCGCGAGCGGATGGTGGGCAGCAGGTCGGCCTCGCTCGGGGCGCAGAGGATCCACACGGTGCGCTCCGGCGGTTCTTCGAGGGCCTTGAGCAGCACGTTGGAGGTGCGCTCGACCATCCGGTCGGCGTCTTCGACGACGACGACCCGGTAGCGGCCTACCGACGGCGAATACTGGGACCGGGCCACGGCTTCCTTGACGGAATCCATCTTGATGATGACGCCCTCGGTGGTGAGCACGGTGAGGTCGGGGTGGGTGCGGGCGTTGACGAGGCGGCCGGTGGACGTGTCGCCCTGGGGCGTCCCGTCGCTGAGCAGCGCGGTCGCGAACGCGAACGCGAGGTTGGAGCGGCCGGAGCCGGGCGGGCCGGTGATCAGCCAGGCGTGCGTCATCGACGTGGAGGTGAGTGCGGAGGTGGTGTCGGCGGGCGTGGAGGTGCTTGCGGAGGTGGTGTCGGCGGGCGTGGAGGTGCTTGCGGCGGGCGTGGCTGCGCCGGCGGCGGCCACTTCGGTCGGGGCGCTCTCTGCGCTGCCGCTGCCGGGGCGCTCCAGAGTGGCGACCGCTCCGGGCCGCTCAGCGGCGGCGCGGAAGATGGCGATCGCGTCTGCTTGACCCGTCAGGTCGTCCCACACTGCCATTGGACAAGGGTACCTGCCGCCGGTGACAGCCGGGTGCGGATGCGGCACCCACCATCTGCCATCCGCCGAGTTGCCAGTTGAGGCCCACTCGATGCTCAGGAACGGGCCCGAACCGGCATCTCGCGGCGGGGGGGTCCTGACGAGATGGGAGCGCGGGAAGGGGGTACTTGGCGCAACTCGCGGATGCAGAACCCCACGAGATGCCGCTCAGCGAGCGTTGTGCGCATGGGAAGAGGCCATTGCCGCATCTCGCGGGAGGGTGCCCGGTGAGATAACAGTTGCGGCCCATTGGATGCGCATCACTCGGCCCGAACTGGCAGCACGCGGAGCGTGTCCCGGCGAGATGCCAGTTCGGGCCCATTGCGGAGCGCTGAAGGGGCCCCAAGTGGCATCTCGCGGATGCGCAGCGGGCGGAGCGGGCGGGGGTCGGAGCTTAGAGCAGGGCGGAGACCCGAGCTCGGATCTGGGCGGCCAGGTCGGCTACCGGGAGGGACGCATCCAGGACCAGGAAGCGGGCCGGCTCGGCGGCGGCGAGGTCGAGGAAGGCGGCGCGGACGCGGGCGTGGAACTCCCCCTTCTCGGCTTCGAGCCGGTCGAAGACCTTGTTCGCGGCGTCGAGACGACCGCGGGCGGCGGTCTCGTCGAGGTCGAGCAACAGGGTCAGGTGCGGCAGCAGCCCTTCGGCCGCCCAGAGGGAGAGGTCGCGCACCTCGGGTCCGCCGAGCACCCGGCCGGCGCCCTGGTAGGCGACGGAGGAGTCGAGGTAGCGGTCCTGGATGACGATCTCGCCGCGGGCCAGCGCCGGGCGCACCTTGGTGGCGATGTGCTGGGCGCGGTCGGCGGCGTACAACAGCGCCTCGGCACGCGGGGAAACCTCGCCGCGGTGGTGCAGCACGATCTGACGGATCTCGACGCCCACCTCGGTGCCGCCGGGCTCCCGGGTGCGCACGACGGTGCGCCCCTGCTCCTGCAGCCACTCCCCCAGCAACTCCGCCTGGGTGCTCTTGCCCGACCCGTCGCCACCCTCCAGGGTGATGAACAGGCCGGGCGCCACGGCATCCGTCACGACTGCGCGGCTGCCTTCGCTGCTGCGGTCGCGGCACGCGTCGCCGCTGCCTTCGCGGCGGTGGCGGCCTTCTGCTCCGGCGTGCGCTCGGCGCGCACACCCGGGGTGGCCGTGGAGGTGCCGGTCTTCTTGGCCGGAGCCCGCTTCGCAGCGGTCTTCGTGGTGGCGCCGGCCTTCTTAGCCGGGGCCTTCTTCGCGGCCGGTTTCTTGGCGGGAGCCTTCTTGGCCGGGGCCTTCTTGGCGGCGCCACGCTTGACGACCGGGCCCTTGGCCCGCTTGTCGGCGAGCAGCTGCACGGCGCGCTCGTAGTCGACCTCCTCGACACTCTCGGCCTTGGGGATCGTGGCGTTGGTGATGCCATCCGTCACGTAGGCGCCGAACCGGCCGTCCTTGATCTTGATGGCCTTGCCGCTCTCCGGGTCGGGCTCGTCGAAGTCCTTCAGCGCGCTGGAAGCACGGCGGGCGCCGTACTTCGGCTGCGCGTACAGGTCGATGGCGCCGGCCAGGTCGATCTCGAAGATCTGGTCTTCGCTGGTGAGCGAGCGGGTGTCGACGCCCTTCTTCAGGTACGGGCCGAACTTGCCGTTCTGGGCGAGAATCTCGGTCTGCGTCTCGGGGTCGATGCCCACCACGCGCGGCAGGTTCAGCAGCGCCAGAGCGGTGTCGAGGTCGACCGTGGCGATGTCCATCGATTTGAACAGCGACGCCGTGCGCGGCTTCACCGCGGCGGCTGCCTTCTTGGCCGGGGCCTTGCGCTTGGGCTTGGCACCGGCAACCGCGGCCGGAGCCGCTGCGGCGGTGTCGGCCAGCGTGGTGACCTCACCGGTGAGCGGGTCCACGGTCTCGCCGGGGCCGTCGGTGTCCGCGGGCGGCTCCAGTTCGGTCACGTACGGGCCGAACCGGCCGTCCTTGGCGACGATCTCCTTGCCGTTGTCCGGGTTCACACCGATGACCCGGTCGGTCACGACGGGGGCGTCGACGAGTTCCCGGGCCTTGGCCGGGGTGAGCTCGTCGGGTGCCAGGTCCGGCGGGATGTTGACCCGGCGGGGGGTGACATCCGGGCCGGCTTCGGGGTCGGCGACCTCGAGGTAGGGGCCGTACTTGCCGATGCGCAGGGTGATGTCGTCGACGATGTGGATCGAGTTGATCGACTTCGCGTCGATCTCACCGAGGTTGTCGACCACCTGGCGGAGGCCGCGGTGCTTGTCCGAGCCGAAGTAGAAGCTGGTCAGCCAGTCCACCCGGTCGGCGGTGCCGCCGGCGATGCGGTCGAGGTCGTCTTCCATCTCCGCGGTGAAGTCGTACTCCACCAGGTCGGAGAAGAACTCCTCGAGCAGCCGCACCACCGAGAAGGCGATCCAGTTGGGCACGAGGGCCTGGCCGCGCGGGGTGACATAGCCGCGGTCGGTGATGGTGGAGATGATCGACGCGTACGTGGACGGCCGGCCGATGCCGAGCTCTTCGAGCTTCTTCACCAGGCTGGCCTCGGTGTACCGGGCGGCGGGCGTGGTCTCGTGTCCCTTGGCCTCCACCTCGACGAGAGCCAGCTTCTGGCCCTCCTCCAGCGGCGGCAGCTTCGACTCGGTGGCGTCGGTGGGCGCGTTGCGCTCCTCGTCCTTCGACTCCTCGTAGGCGAGCATG
Source organism: Cryobacterium sp. (assembly GCF_025463825.1). Taxonomy (GTDB): domain Bacteria; phylum Actinomycetota; class Actinomycetes; order Actinomycetales; family Microbacteriaceae; genus Cryobacterium. The sequence continues at coordinate 23,440 of NZ_JAODBG010000035.1, read as the reverse complement.
AAGCCGCGGAAGGTGATGACGGTGCCGCTGGCGGCGAACTCGGCGAGCGCCTCGGACGCCGCGGGGTGCGCGGCCTGGCCGGTGGGGCCCGCGGCGATGGTGACGGATGCGGTCGAGCCGGTGGCGTCCGCCATCTGGCTGGCGACGGTGCGCTTCCAGATCAGGTCGTACAGCTTGAAGTCGTTGCCGCGGAGCGTGCTGGCCAGCGACGACGGGGTGCGGAACGTGTCACCGGACGGGCGGATGGCCTCGTGGGCCTCCTGTGCGTTCTTGCTCTTGCCCTTGTACAGACGCGGCTTGTCGGGCACGGTCTCCGCGCCGTACAGCGACGCGGCCTGCTTGCGGGCGGCGCTGATCGCCTGCTGCGACAGCGACGGCGAGTCGGTACGCATATAGGTGATGTAGCCGTTTTCGTACAGCGACTGCGCCACGCTCATGGTCTGCCGGGCGGTGAAGCGCAGCTTGCGGGCCGCCTCCTGCTGCAGCGTCGAGGTGGTGAACGGCGCGGCGGGGCTGCGGCGGTACGGCTTGGAGGCGACTTTGGTGACCGTGATCGGCACGCCGGGCACCTTGAGCGCGTCGGCGAGGGCGAGGGCGGATGCCTCGTCCAGCGTCGCGGCGACGACCTTGGGCTTGAGCTTGCCGGAGTCGTCGAAATCGCTGCCGGTGGCGATGCGTTCACCGCCGAGGCGCACGAGCTTGGCCTGGAAACCGTTGTCGGTCGATGCGCCCGGCGCGAGCTGGGCCAAGAGGTCCCAGTAGCCGGCGGAGACGAACGCGAGGCGTTCGCGTTCCCGGTCGACGACGAGGCGGGTGGCGGCGGACTGCACACGGCCGGCGGAGAGGCCGGGACCGACCTTGCGCCAGAGCACGGGCGAGATCTCGTAGCCGTAGATGCGGTCGAGGATGCGGCGGGTCTCCTGCGCATCCACCAGGGCGGTGTCGAGGTCGCGGGTGTTGTTGGTGGCCGCGATGATCGCGTCCTTGGTGATCTCGTGGAAGACCATCCGCTTGACCGGAACCTTGGGCTGGAGGACCTGCAGCAGGTGCCAGGCAATGGCCTCGCCTTCGCGGTCCTCATCAGTTGCGAGGAGGAGTTCGTCGGCGTTCTTCAGAGCACGCTTGAGGTCGCTGACGGTTTTCTTCTTGGCGTCGGAGACGACGTAGTACGGTTCAAAACCGTTGTCGACGTCGACCGAGAACTTGCCCAGCGGGCCCTTCTTCAGCTCCGGCGGCAGATTCTTGGGCTCGATCAGGTCTCGAATGTGACCGACCGACGACAAAACCTCGTAACCATCGCCCAAATAGGCGGCGATCGACTTCATCTTCGTCGGCGACTCGACAATGACCAGCTTCTTAGTGCCTGGCACCAGACTCCTCTTTATAGGTAACGGTCTGTGTAACGACCAAGCCACACCATACACACAGGAATCGAGTGTGCCCCTATCGAGCCCGCGTGGAAGTGCCCCCGATCACTTCAACGGTAGCGCCAGTTCGGGGCGTCGCAAGGCGTGTCGGCGGGGTGGATCTTCTGTGACCCTGCCCGTTTGCACATGCGGCCGAACACCGTCCGAGGCGGCTCGCTTCGGGATTGGGGGTTGCCTCCTTCGCCCGCAGTCGCACAATAGAGGTATGGGTACACCAGCGCAGGGCACGTACACCGCGAAACTCACGGACGGCCCTCTAGAAGGCAAGACCGTCACCACCGAGTTCCTCGAATCCGGTGATCCGCGCCCGCGGCTCGAGATCCCGGCAGACAAGGGCAAGCGCTACTTGTACGCCCGCAGCGCCGGCCTCGAGTTCGACTCCGTGGAGCACCCCGACAAACCGTCCGCCGTGGACTACCGCTACCTCGAGGCGCTCTTCGACGCTCCCCCGGCCACCAGCTAGCCGGCAGTACCTGCAGGCACGCTCCAGAGCGTTCGGGAGGCGGTAACGCCGTCGTTCAGTTGCGATCGCTGGCGATGACCTCATGACCGCCACTCCTGCTGGCCGTCGCGTTCTGTCCGCCGTTCGGAACCGGCAGCGGGCCGCTTGCGCACGCGGTCAAGGCGCCGGCCCCGCCCGGGCGCTGGACTGGATCGTGAGCAGACCCGCAGTGCGGGACACGGTGACCGTGGCGATCAAGCCGTCGACCGTGCATGCGCCCAGGCGCGCGCCGTTGAGTTCGGCCGCCCGGCCCGCGGTGTCGCACGGCACGCCGGGTTGGAGGCCGGAGGCGGTGTCCGCTGCGGCGAGCGCTGCCGCATCCGCCGCACCCTGCACGGCCTGATTGGCCGGCAGCAGCGCCAGCACCGGGATGAGCACCGCGGTCATTGTGAACACCGCGCCGAGCAGCGCCACGACGAGCACCGAACCTGCGCCGCGGTCCCCCGTCACGGCCCGGCGCGAGCTGGCGACGATACGGCGCGAGCCGATCACGGCCCGGCGCCCTCCAAGTCGCTGGCGAGAGCACAGGAGCGGGCTCCCAGGGAGAGGCCGGCGGCGGCGAACGGGGCGAAGGCGCTCGGCGCGCTGAGCCGGGCGCAGACGAACTCGCCCTGCCGCTCCTCGGCGAGCGAGGTACCGGGACCGGCCGCGGCCAGCAGCCCGGCGGCCGGTCCGGCACTGTCACCGCGGGCGAGCAACCGAGCCACGTCGGCGGCGGCATCCGTGATGCGAACCTGCTGACCCACCACCTGCACGGCGCCCAAGCAACAGGCCAGCACCACGAGGACGGCGGGTAGCGCGGCGGCGAACTCGGCGGTGACACTTCCGCGATCGCCGGCGCCGTGGCGCATCCGGTCAGCCGACGGTGAGTGCACTGCGCACCAGTTCCGTGAGGATGCCGCGCACCTCATCGCCCCGCAGGATCACGATGAGCAGCCCGGCGAACCCCACCGCGGCCATGGTCGCGACGATGTACTCGGCCGTGGCCGCGCCACGGTCGTTCCTCATCCGCAACAGGGCCCGCCGGGAATTGGACCGAACGGTGCGGGTGCGCACGAGGCCGTTGCGCACCCCGGTCCCCGCGCTGGGGCGATGCCGCGACCCGGCGGCATCTGCGGCGGGTCGGGCGTTCCCGGTGGCGGTGGCGGTGTCGGCCTCATCGGCTGAATCGGGCTCGGTCGATGGAGCGGGCGGGCTGGTCAGTGTGGTCATGATGGATCCCCTTTCGCGCACAAGACGCGGTCGAGACGGCTGGAGTGCAGCCAGCCTGTGCCGGCGCCGGCCGGCGCAGAGGCAGCGGCGGCACGTCGGTGCACAGTCGGGGGAAACGGCAGACTGTGGAGGAGAGCAGCACCGTGCAGCGAGGAGGGACGCGGATGAGCGACACCACTCGACCGTGGTCGGCCGGGGAGCTCGACCTCGTCGATCGCGCGCCCGAGCTGCAGATCGCGTCCCGGCGGCCGGATGGCAGCATCCGCCCGTTCGTGACCGTGTGGATGGTGCGGGTCGGCGCCGATGTGTACGTGCGCTCGGGTGCGGGGTACGGCGGGGTGAGCACGTGGCTCCCCCGGGCCAGGGCCGCCCGGGGCGGGATCATTCGCGTCGAGCATCAGGAATGGCCGGCGGTCTTCTCGCACGTCGACCCGATCGATCCCGTGCACGCGGAGATCGACGGGGCCTATGTGCACAAGTACGGCGGCAGCTTCGGTATGACCGACGCGGTCACCCACCAGCACACCCTGCGCATCGTTCCGGCCTCCGCACCACCTCGGTTTGCGCCGCCGAGCAGCACCTGACCTCGTCTCGCCGGGCCGGCACTGAGGCGTGCCTGACCGTGCCCGTCGACCTCACGCGAGCGGCCCTGAGCCGACCTCACGGCGGTGAAGCAACCACACGACCGCGACGACGAGTGGATGCCTAGAGCCCGGTCTGCTTGCGCAGCGCCCGGCCCAGCCGCGCGGCCGCCTCGTCGAGCTGCGCTTCGGGCACGTGCCCGTAGGCCAGTCGCAGGTGCCGGGCGGCATCGGTGCCGGGTCCGGACGGGAAGAACGAGCCGCGCTGGTACTCGATGCCTTCGGCGCTGGCATCCGCGGCGAGCCGGTCGGCGTCGAGAGCATCGTCGGTCAGCCGCGGCCAGAGGAACAGGCCGCCGTCGGGCACGGTCGCGTCGAACGCGCCGGGCGCCTCGCGTTCCAGCGCGGCCACGAGGGTCTCGGCGCGGCCGCGGTACACCCGGCGGGCGCGGCCCAGCGTCGTGTCGAACAGGCCGGGGTCGTGGGTGAGCAGCTCGCCGACGATCGCCTGCACGAGGGTGGAGCTGTGCGAGTCCTGGCGGCTGCGCAGCGCCACGATGTCCGGCGCCAACTGGGCCGGTACCACCACCCAGCCCAGGCGCAGGCCCGGCCCGAGGGTCTTCGTGAAGGTGTTGATGTGGATGACCCGGTCCGACTCGTTGAAGACGCTCGTGCTCTCCGGCCCGCCCTGGTACCAGAGCTCGCGGTACGGGTTGTCGGCGAAGACCGTGAACCCGTAGTGCTCGGCCAGCCGCACCAGCTCGGCGCGGGCCCCGGCCGGCAGGGTGCCTTGGGTCGGGTTGTGGAAGTCGGGCACCGTGTAGAGCGCCGCCGGGTGGGCGCCGGCCCGGAGATGGCCGGCGAGCTGGTCGATGTCGAGGCCGTCGGCGCCGACGCGGATGGGCAGGATCTGCGCGGCGGAGAGCTCGAGGCCGCGGAGGAACAGCGGGAAGACCGGGTTGTCCACCGCGACCAGGTCGCCGCGTTCGAGGACCGTCTGGATCCCCAGCGACAGCCCGTGGAAGCCGCCGTTGGTGATGATGATCCGCTCCACCGGCACTCCCTCCCGCGCCGCGATCCACTCCCGCAGCGGGGAGATGCCTTCGGTGCGCGAGTATTGCAGCGCGGGCACGCCCGGCCGGGCCAGCACCCGGGCCGTCGCATCCGCCAGTTCGAGAGCCGGCAGCAGCTGCGGGTCGGGGATGCCGCCGAGCAGTTCGATGGCGTCGGCGCGGCGGTCGCGCAGGGTGGCGTCGCCGAACCCCTTCGGCGCGGTGAAACCGGTGATGAGGGCGGGGCGCCGGGCGGGCGCGGTGGTGGTGAGGCTCATGAGGGTCGATTCCTTCAGTGGGTGAACAGGGGCTGGGCGGGTTGGCCGAGCGTCGGCCGGCCGGGCGTGCGCTGGCCGAGCGCCGGCCGGGGCAAACCGGTCGGTTGCGGGATGGCGTCGAGCAGGGCCCGGGTATACGGATGTTGCGGCCGGGCGAAGATCTGCTCGACCGCGCCGTCCTCGACCACCCGGCCGCGCTGCAGCACCGAGACGGTGTCGGCGATCTGGCGCACCAGCGCGAGGTCGTGCGAGACCACCAGGTAGGTGAGCCCGAGTTCGCGTTGCAGCCGGGCGAGCAGTTCGAGGATGTCGGCCTGCACGGTCACGTCCAGGGCGCTGGTCGGCTCGTCGAGCACCAGCACGTCGGGCCGGGAGACCAGCGCCCGGGCGATCGCGACGCGTTGCCGTTGGCCGCCGGACAGGTTCGTCGGGCGGCGGGACAGGGCGGATTCGGGCAGGCCCACGGCCGCAATGGCCTCCCGCACCCGTTGAGCGCGGTCGGCCTGTGCGCCGATTCGGAACCGGTCCAGTGGCTCCCGCACGATGCGGCGCACCCGCCAGGTGGGGTCGAGGGAGGTGAACGGGTTCTGGTAGACCAGCTGCAAGTGCCGCCGCAGCGTGCGCAGTTCGGCGCGGGAGGTGCCGTGAACGGTCTCGCCGGCCACCGCGATCTCACCGGAGTCGGGCTGCTCAAGGCCCAGCAGCAACCGCACCGCGGTGGTCTTGCCCGAGCCGGACTCGCCGACGAGCGCGTGCGTCTTGCCGCGGCCCACGGCGAAGGACACCCCGTCGACGGCGGCGATCTCGGTGCCGCCCACCCGGAAGCGCTTGGACACGTTGCGGACCTCGATCTGGGCGCGACCCGACGTCTCGGCCGGTTGCGCCTCCGCCGCCCGCTGGCTGCAGTAGCGATCCGGGTTCAGCGCGGGCACATCCGCCTGCAGGGTGCGGGCGTAGTCGGAGCGCGGGTCGGCGAACACCCGCGCGGACGAGCCGCTCTCGTGCACCACGCCGTCCTTGAGCACCACCAGCGACTCCGTGCGTTCCGCCGCGATCGCGAGGTCGTGGGTGATCAGGAGCAGGCTGATGCCGTGCTCCTGGCGCAGGTCGGTGAGCAGGTCGAGAATGAGCTTCTGGATGGTGACATCGAGAGCGGATGTCGGCTCATCCGCCACGATCAGCGCCGGGCGCGGCAGCACGGTCAGGCCGATCAGCACCCGCTGCAGCATGCCGCCGGAGAGCTGGTGCGGGTAGGAGTTGTAGACCCGCACCGGGTCGGGCAGGCCCACCGTGTCGAACACGGCCAGGATCAGCGCCCGGCGCTTGTCGGCATCCCGCTCGCCGGTGAGGGCGGCGGCCTCGTGCGCCTGGGATCCGATGGTGCGCACCGGGTTCAGCGCCGCGGACGGGTCCTGCGGGATGTAGCCCAGGGTGCGCCCGCGCAGCGGTCGGAACTGCTTCTCGGGCAGGGCGAGCAGGTCCCGGCCGCCCAGGCGGATGCGCCCGGTCACCGACGTCTCGCCGTGCGGCAGCAGGCGCAGCACCGACTTGGCGATGGTGGACTTGCCGGAGCCGGACTCGCCGATCAGCGCGAGGCTCTCGCCCCGGCCCAGCGTGAAGCTCACGTCGTGCACGACGGTGGTGTCGCCGTAGGCGACGGACAGGCCGTCCACGCTGAGCAGGGTCGAGCTGCCGGTCAGAAACGGTTTCAGTGGGTGCGGGGCGATCGCGGTCATTTGGCTTTCCTCATCCAGTTGCTGATGCGGTTCACGGACAGAACGGTGGCGACGATGACAAGCGCCGGCGCGTAGACGAGCCACGGGGCCGTCGCGTAGGCCTTGCCCGAGGCAACCAGGAGGCCCCAGTCCGACGCGGGGGGCGGGTCCCCGTAGCCGAGGAAGGCGAGGGAGGCGATCACCAGGATCGAGGTGCCGAACTGCAACACGGCCAGCGCCACCACGGAGCGGTAGGCGTTGGGCAGCACGTGGCGCAGCAACGCGTGCAGGCGGTTGCCGCCCTGCAGGTAGGACGCCTCCACGAACACGGAGCCGCGCGCCCGGAGGGTCTCGGCCCGCATCAGCCGGGCGAAGACCGCGATCGCGGACACGCCCGTGGCGATCGCGGCGTTGATGGTCTGGAAGCCGAGCGAACTGACGATGACGACGGCGAGCAGGAAACCGGGGATCGCCAGGAGCACGTCGACGACGCGGCCGAGGACCGTGTCGACCCAGCCGCGGAGGAACCCGCTGGCCAAGCCGATGGCGCTGCCGAGCACGAGCCCGATCAGCACCGCGACGAGGGCGCTGGTCACCGACGAGGCGGTGCCGTAGACCACCCGGGCGAACAGGTCCCGGCCGAGGTAGTCGGTGCCGAACCAGTGCGCGGCGCTGGGGGCGAGCAGTTTCTCGGCGGTGTTGCCGGTGACCGGGTCGAACGACGTGAACACTCCCGGCGCGACCGACCAGAGCAGCACGCCGACGAGCACCAGCGCGGCGAGCAGCACGGTGGGCGGCACGCCGGTCGCGGCGCGGCGCACGGCGCGCGGGATGCCGGTGGGGCGGAGGAGGGCCAGGTTCGCGGTCATGCCGGAACCACCACGCCCGGTTCGGTGCGGGCCGCGGCCCGGTCGGGTTGCAGCCGCGGGTCGAGCAGCGGTGACACCAGGTCGGCGGCCAGGTTCACCACGACGAACACCACCGCGGCGAGGGACACCACCGCCTGGAGCACCGGCACGTCCTGGCTGGTGACGGCCTTCTGCACCAGCGTGCCGATGCCGTCCCGGCCGAAGATCGTCTCGGTGATCACGGCGCCGCCGAGCAGTTCCCCGACGATCAACGCCACCATCGCCACGGCGGGCAGCATCGACGGTTTGACCAGGTGCCGGGCGAAGAGTCGGGTTTTCGTCAGCCCGCGCGACCGGGCCACGAGCACGTATTCCTGACGCGACTCGTGGTCGAGATTGGCGATCAGGATCTCCGCCAGCGGCGCCGACACCGGGATGGCCAGGGTGAGCGCCGCGAAGAAGGTCGCGACGGCGCTGTCCGGGTCGATGATGGTGAACGCGTGCAGCCGGAACGCGAACAGTTCGATCAGCACCAGCCCGATCACGAAGTTGGGCACGGAGAGGAACAGCGACGGCACCGAGCGCAGCAGCCCGGGGGCCACCCTGCCCGGCAGGTACTGGGCGCCGTAGGCGATGACGACGGCGAACACGACCGCCAGCAGCAGCGCGGTGCCCGCCAGGGCGAGGGTGGAGGGCAGCGAATCGCCGAGCAGTTGCGCCACCGGCAGGTTGGACTGCAGGGAGAAGCCGAGGTCGCCGGTGACGAACCGGCCCAGGGAGAGGAACAGCTGGATGATCGCCTGCTTGTCGAGCCCGTAGTGGGCGACGATCTGCTGGATCTCGTCCTCGCTGAGCCCGTTCTGCGGGTCCCGCAGGGTGTTGGTGATCGGGTCCCCCGGCAGCACGCTGATGACGAGGAACGTCAGCACGTAGGCCAGCAGGATCACGATGACCGCCTGGGCGGCACGCAGGAGTGCGTACCGCCCATAGCGACCGGTCATTCGGAGAACCACGCGGTGTAGAAGTTCGCGTAGGCCAGTCCGTTGAAGCTCACACCCTGCAGCTTCGGGTTGGTCAGGTAGAGCCGCTGCACGAGCTGCACGGTGGGGATGGAGTAGCCCTGTTCGAGCACGTACTGCTGCAGGTCGTCGGCGAGGACCGCGCGGGACTCCCGGTCGGAGGCGGTGGCGATTCCGGTGGACAGTTCGTTGAGCTTCTCGTCGCTGGTGCCGAGCTTCCACCAGTCCTCCCCGCCGTTCTGGCTGGTCAGCACGCCCGCGACGGTGCCGACGTCGACGAAGCTGCGCGAGGTCTGGAACAGCGGCGGCTTGTCGGCCTGGATGGCGGCGTAACCGGAGACATCCACCACCTTGAGGTTGACCTTGATGCCGATGGTCTTCAGCTGCTGGGCGATCAGCTCGTCCTCGGCCTGGGTGGACGGCACGTACGGATTGGGCGAGAGGGTGAACTCGAGCGTCTGGCCGTCCTTGACGCGGTACCCATCGGCTCCCACCGTCCAGCCGGCGTCATCGAGCAGCTGCTCGGATGCCTCCGGGTCGTAGGCGAGAAGGTCGGAGTAGTCGCCGGTCTCGGGCACGTTGCCCTGCAGGAACGAGGTCGCCGCTGTCCAGTCCTCCGTGTAGACGGTATCGAGGATCTCCTGCCGGTCGATGCCGCTCTGGATGGCCTGGCGCACCGCGACGTCGTTGGTGGGGAAGATGCTGGTGTTCACCTGGAACCCGTCGGTGAAGCCGAGATAGCGCGGGGTGGCGACGCCGAAGCCCTGGGCTTTGAGGGACTCGATCTCCTGCGGCTCGATGTTGAACGCCACATCCGCCTGCCCGGACACGACGGTGGACGTGCGCACCGCGGTGTCCTTGATCACCTTGTAGGTGATCGTGTCGAGGTAGGCGGGGCCGGTGTGGCCGAGCGCCTCCGGGCCCCATTCGTAGTCGGCGCGCTTCTGAAGCACGTAGCTGTCACCCTGTTCCCAGGACTTCACGGTGAACGGGCCGCTGCCGATCTGGTTGGTCAGGTCGGCCTGCTCCTCCAGCGGCAGGGCGAGGGTCTCCGGGGAGAGCAGGATCGTGCCGTGGTAGCCCAGGGTGGGGATGAAGCCCAGCGCCGGGGAGCTGAAGTACACGTGCACGGTGCTGCTGTCGGTGGCCTCGGCCCGGTCGTAGTTGCTGCCGGGGAACAGGCCGACCTTGGGGATGCCCAGGTCGGGGTTGCCCTTGGCCCACAGGTCGAGGTTGGCGACCACGGCGGCGGCGTCGAGCGGGCTGCCGTCGGAGAAGGTCACACCCTCCTTGAGGTTGAGGACGAACTCGGTGGCGCCGTTCAGCTCCTCCCAGCTCTCGGCGATCCAGGGGCTGAGCTCCCCGGCCTCGTCGGCGTAGACGAGCTTGTCGGTGATCTCGCCCCAGAGGTTGCCCTCGTAGCTGGAGATCGAGCTCTTGCTGGAGACCCAGCCGCCGTCGTAGCCCTGGATGAGGAACGTCAGGTCGCCTCCCTCGACGGGTTCGCCGGTGCCGGTGCCGGATGCCGCGGGGGCGGCCGAGCCGGCGCACGCGGCCAGCAGGGCGGTGCTGGCGACGACGACCGCAAGGCCGCGGAGCACCCGCCTGAGCGGGGTGGGGTTCTTCATGAGGCGTCCTTCGATTGAGAATGTGGGTGCTGGGGGCGGTGATGGTGCGGTGGGGCTGTGCGGTGCTTTGGGATGATGCGGTGTGCCGGTGGGGTACTTCCGGCTGCGGGTCAGAAGGCCTTGCCCGGGTTGAGCGTGTGCGTCGGGTCGAGCGCGGCCTTGAGGGCCCGGTGGATGTCGAGATTGCGTTCGGTGAGTTCGAGGGCGGCCCAGTCGCGTTTGAGGGTGCCGATGCCGTGTTCGCCGCTCACGGTTCCGCCCAGGGCCAGGGCGATGCGCACGAGTTCGGTCGCGGCCTCGTGCAACTCCGGTGGCGCGACCGACTGGTCGGCGCCGGCGTCCGCCGCGATGGTCAGCAGCGGGTGCAGGTTGCCGTCGCCGGCGTGCGCGACCGCGGAGATGTGCACGCCGAAGCGCGCCTCGAGCGCGGCGAAGGCCGCATACACCCGGGGAAGGTTGGATTTGGGCACGGCGATGTCCTCGCCGATGAAGCAGTGCCCGGCGGGGAAACCGCGGCCGTGCCGGCGGAGCTCCCACAGCTGCTCGGCGTCGATGTCGGGTTCGACGGTGACCCGGGCTCCGGCGCGGGTGAGCGCGGCGGTGAGGTCGGCCGCCTGCTCGTGGATGCCGTAGCCGTCGATCTCGATGAGGATCAGCGCGGCGCCGCGGTCGCGCAGGCCGGTGCCGGAGTGCGCGTCGATGTTGGTGAGGGTGGCCGTGTCGAAGAACTCGATGACGGATGGCCGCACCGGCGACAGCGTGATGGCGCCGAGGCCCTCGGCGCCGGCGACGGTGCTGTCGAAGAACGCCGTGAGGGTCTGGCGGGCCACCGGGATCGGCCGCAGCCGCAGGGTGGCCTTGACGACGATGCCCAGCACGCCCTCCGAGCCGACGAACAGGCTCGTGAGGTCGAACCCGGTCACGCCCTTGATCGAGCGGTGCCCCACGCTGACGAGGCTGCCGTCCGCGAGCACCACGTCGAGGGCGAGCACGGATTCCCGGGTCACGCCATACTTCGCGCAGCGCAGCCCGCCGGCGTTGGTGGCGATATTGCCCCCGATCGAGGAGATTTCGAAGCTGGCCGGGTCGGGGGCGTAGAACAGCCCGGTCCGTGCCAGGTGCTCGTTGAGGGCGGCGTTGATCACGCCGGGTTCGACGACGGCGACCTCGTCGAGCGGCGAGACCTCGAGGATGCGGTTCAGCCGTTCGGTGGTGATCACGAGCTGCTGGTCGGTGGCGCTGGCGCCGCCGGCCAGGCCGGACCCGGCGCCGCGGGGCACCACGGTGACCCCGTGGGCGGCGGCGGCGCGCACGATGGCCTGCACCTCTTCGGCGTTCGTCGGGAAGGCCACCAGGGGGCCGATCACGTCGGGATTGGGCTCGGCGTTCCGCGGCGTCGTCGCCGCGTCGTGCCGGTAGGCCACGGTGGCGGCCGATGCCGCCCACAGCTCGATCTGCGGGTACTCCTCCGACAGTGTGCGCTCCAGAATGTCTACCGCGCGGAGTGCGCCCTCTGCCTCGATCTGCGTCATCTCGGATCTCTTTCGTCATGAACTCGCTGGAAAGGCCAGCGTGGTTCAGGCGAAAAAGTGGCGCCGCCATTGTTTCCGACTGCGTACGAGTGAGTCGCGAAAAGTCAGGCCCCTTGTCAGCCCCCGGCAGGGCACAGCACACTGTGAGGTTTGGTTTTGGCGGGATGGTCGGCGGCGGCTCGGACATCCGCTGGCTTCGCCGCACCCCCTCTGGCTTCGCCGCACCCCCTCTGGCTGGATGCGCCCGCTATAGGGGGCGCATTCAGCCACCAGAGGTGCGGCGACCGCGCGACGGGGCAGGACGGCGGCGCGGGCGCGTCAGTCGAAGGAAGTGAGGGTGGCGGAGAGCACGCTGAGCAGCAGCGGCGCGACGCCCACGAGCATGAAGGCGGGGAGCACGCAGACGCCGAGGGGTAGCATCAGGGTCACGGCGAGGGTTTCGGCGCGTTGGCGGCCGGCGGTGCGGGCGTCCCGGCGCAGCTGCTCGGCCTCGCTGCGCAGCAGTTCGGCGGCGGGCACGCCGGCCCGGGCCGAGAGGGCGAGCACCCGGTCGATGACGGCATCCGTGGTGGTGTCGGCGGCGCCGGGCGGGCGCAGGCCGAAGCGTTCGGCGCTGTGCCTGGCGGTGCGACGGGCGCCGTCGAGGGAGCCGCCGCCGGTCATGCCGATGGCGGTGAGGTCGAGTTCGAGCCCCGGGGCGGGGCCGCCGGCCTGGGCGTGCCGCACCAGCCGGCGGTTCCAGCGGGCGGCGGCGAACATCAGCGCGGAGCCCGCGGTCAGGCAGACCAGGCCAGGACCGGTGAGCAGCAGTGTGCGCAGGGTGTCGAAGCCCATCAGAGAGCCGAACAGCAGCGCCACCACAGGAAGCACCAGCACCAGCCGGGCGGTGGCGCGCGGGCCGGTGAGCGCCACGGTGAGGTCACGGTGCAGCTGGCCGAGCTCCCGGAACGCGGCGGCCAGATCGCGCAGACAGCCGGACAGGGGCGCTCCGGCGCGGGTGGCCACATCCCAGGCGGCGGCGAGGGCGCGCCAGGCGTCCGCGAGCTGGTCGGGGAGGCCGCTCGTCGCATCGGCGATGGCGTCGGCGACGTTGTCGCCCGCACGGGCGGCGTGGGCGGCGGCGCCGAGGATGCTGCGCTGCTCCCGCTCGGTCTCGGCCTGCGCCCGGGCGCGGCGGGCCCACGGCTTGCTCGGCTGCGCGCCCAGGGGCATCGGTCCGCCAGGCGCGAGCGGCGCCGGCTCGAGCGGCCGGGTGGGCAGCAGGTAGTCCCACGCCGACACCGGCGACACCCCGGCGGCGAGCAGCACCGCGAGGCGTTCGGCGACCCGGGCGACCTCCTCGATCGGCGGGATCTCGGCGGGCCGGCTCATGCGGGCACCGTGCTCAGCCGATCGGCAGGGTCGAGCACGAACCGGCCCACCTGCGCGAGCCGGCGGGTACCGCCGTGGCGTTCGAGGTGCAGCACCAGGTTGATGGCGCTCACCGTCTGGCGGGCGACGGCCGCGGCGCTCATTCCGGCGAGCGCGCCGAGCGCCTCGAGCCGGGCGGGCACGTCGGCCAGGGAGTTGGCGTGCAGGGTGCCGGCGCCGCCGTCGTGGCCGGTGTTCAGGGCCGCGAGCAGTTCGCGGATCTCCACGCCGCGGCACTCGCCGAGGACCAGCCGGTCGGGGCGCATCCGCAGGGCCTCGCGCAGCAGGCTGTCCAGGCCGATCCGGCCGGCGCCCTCCAGGTTCGCCTGCCGGGACTCCAGGCCCACCACGTGCGGGTGGTCGATGTGCAGCTCGGCGACGTCCTCGATCACGACGATGCGCTCCGCCGGCGGGGCCTCGGCGAGCAGCGCGGCCAGCAGGGTGGTCTTGCCGCTGCCCGCGGCCCCGGTCACGAGCAGGTTCTCCCGGCCGTGCACGGCGGCGCGCAGCCGGGTGACCTGGTCGTCGGCCGCAGCGCCCTCCCCGAACAGGCCGCCGGCGTGCAGGTTCTCGAGGCTGAGGCGGTGCACCCGCGGTAGCCGGATGGAGAGCAGCGTGCCCGTGCTCGACACCGGCGGCAGCACGGCGTGCACCCGGATGCCATCGGCCAGCCGCACGTCCACGCACGGGCTGGCCTCGTCGATGTGCCGGCCGCCCAGCGCGATCAGTCGCACGGCCAGGTCGCGGATGCCGGTCTCGTCGTCGTGCCAGTCGGTTGCGCGCACCAACCCGGCGCCGGCATCCAGCCACAGGCCGGCTTCACCGTTCACGAAGAGGTCGGTGACGGCGGCGTCGCGCGCGAACCGGGCGAGCGGGCCGAGGGCGGAGAGGTCGGTGCGCGCCGGGGCCGGGTCGGGCGGCGGCGGCTCGGGGTGCTCCCCCGGGTCGGCGGGATGCGGCAGATAGGAGGGGACGGCGACGAAGGGCTCGGGCATGCGGGCACGCTAGCTCGGGGGCGGGTGGCGGTGGTGGCGGCATCCGGATGGGTGCGATGGGGCCCGAGGGCGGCGCGTGTGGAGGAGGGGCGGGCGGAACGCAATCGGCGGGGGCGGATCGCGACCATGCGTCGGTCGAGCCCGACCGGCGAGGGGCGCGACACACAGGCAGGTCACGGGGTCTCGACGAGCTCGACCAGTGGGAGGGGCACATCCGCGGGCGGAGACAACTGTTGCCCGGACGGACTTCTGCGTCCGGTGTGCGGGGCGCAATTGTCCGGCCGGGCAACAGTTCTGCCTGGAGGGGGCTAATACAGCGGTGATGCGGTACAGCGGATCAAGCGGGTGCACGGCTCGAGGCGGGGGGTGCCCGAGCCGTGCGAGGAAAACACGAGCGCCGTTGAGAGACGCGAATCGTGCCGTTAAAAGAGGGGGGGCGGCACCTATTGGGGGGAACAGGTGCCGCCGCGGCAGCGCGTTGATTGGGGGGAACCAAACGCACCACAGGTCAAAACTTTCGTTCAGACATTGATAAGCATACTTGGGAAAATCTAATGCGCAAGTCCCCTGGGTCCCCCTAAATGAGGACATGGAAAGAATCGGCTATTGGACGATGTTTTCCGATCATGTTCGGTGCAGAATAACGACTCTACTTCCGCCATGGAACATCCTCGAACCGGCTTGTTTCGCCGTGTATGGTTCAGGAATGAGGCTGCCGCGGCCCCTCGACACTGCCTGCAATCGCAAAGGAGCGACATCTATGAGCGTGCAAATCGACCACCTCCTCCATGAATCCCGCCGGTTCCCGCCCTCGCCGGAGTTCGCCGCCGCGTCCGTGGCCACCGAGTCGCTCTATGAGCAGGCCGCAGAGGATCGCCTGGGTTTCTGGGCGAACCAGGCCCGCGAGCTGCTGCACTGGCACAAACCGTTCACCCGCACCCTGGATTGGACCAACCCACCGTTCGCGAAATGGTTCGACGACGGCGAACTCAACGTGGCGTACAACTGCCTCGACCGGCACGTCCTCGCCGGCGACGGCGACCGCATCGCCCTGCACTGGGAGGGCGAACCGGGTGACTCCCGCTCGATCAGTTACGCGCAGCTCACCAGCGAGGTCAAGCGGGCCGCGAACGTGCTGATCGGCCTGGGCGTGCAGGCCGGCGACCGGGTGGCCATCTACCTGCCGATGATCCCCGAGGCCGTGGTGGCGATGCTGGCCGTGGCCCGCATCGGCGCGGTGCACTCGGTCATCTTCGGCGGCTTCAGCGCCGAGAGCCTGCGCTCCCGCATCGACGACGCCGAAGCCGTTGTGGTGATCACCGCGGATGGCGGCTACCGCAAGGGCCGCGTCACCCCGCTCAAGCCCGCCGTCGACGCGGCCCTGGCCAGCGGCGACTCCTCGGTGCGCACCGTGCTCGTCGTGGAACGCACCGGCGGCGACGTGGAGTGGAACGAGCGCGACAAGTGGTGGCACGAGGAACTCGCCGCGGTCTCCGACGAGCACGAGGCCCAGGCGTTCCCGGCCGAGAACCCGCTGTTCATCCTCTACACCTCCGGCACCACCGGCAAGCCCAAGGGCATCCTGCACACCAGCGGCGGCTACCTCACCCAGGCGGCGTTCACCCACAAGCAGGTCTTCGACCTCAAGCCGGAGAAGGACGTCTACTGGTGCACGGCGGATGTCGGCTGGATCACCGGGCACACCTACGTGGTCTACGGGCCGCTCGCCAACGGCGCCACCCAGGTGCTCTACGAAGGCACCCCCGACACCCCGCACCCCGGCCGGTGGTGGGAGATCATCGAAAAGTACAAGGTGAGCATCCTGTACACCGCGCCCACCGCCATCCGCACGTTCATGAAGATCGGCCGGCAGGAACCGCAGAAGTTCGACCTGACCAGCCTGCGGCTGCTCGGTTCGGTGGGTGAGCCGATCAACCCTGAAGCGTGGATGTGGTACCGCGAGGTGATCGGCAACCACGTCACCCCGGTCGTGGACACCTGGTGGCAGACCGAGACCGGCGCGATCATGGTGTCCGCGCTGCCCGGGCTCACGGTGGTCAAGCCGGGCGCGGCGCAGGTCGCCATCCCCGGCATTTCCATTGACGTGCTCGGCGAGGACGGCCACCACGTGGGGCACGGCAACGGTGGCCTGCTCGTGGTGACCGAACCCTGGCCGTCGATGCTGCGCGGCATCTGGGGTGACCCAGACCGGTTCATCGAGACGTACTGGGAGAAATGGCCCGACGCCCCGAACGGCCCGCTCTACTTCGCCGGCGACGGTGCCCGCCTCGACCGGGAGGGCGACATCTGGCTGCTCGGCCGGGTGGACGACGTGATGAACGTGTCGGGCCACCGGTTGTCGACCGCGGAGATCGAGTCGTCGCTGGTGGCACACCCCGCGGTGGCCGAGGCCGCGGTGGTGGGCGCCCACGACGAGACGACCGGGCAGGCGGTGGTGGCGTTCGTGATCATCAAGTTCAGCCAGACGGATGCCGTGAGCCACGCCGACATCAGCGCGGTGCTGCGGGCGCATGTGACGTTGCAGATCGGGGCGATCGCCCGGCCCCGGGAGATCTTCATCGTGAGCGAGCTGCCCAAGACCCGCTCGGGGAAGATCATGCGGCGCTTGCTGCGCGATGTGGCCGAGGGCCGCGAGATCGGTGACACCACCACCCTCGCCGACACCTCGATCATGCAGATTATCACGGACGGCATGCGCTAGCCGAGGCCGGCGCAGGTCGTCCCCCGCGCTCGTCGACCGCGAACAAGGAGATAGTGCGGAAAAAAGGACCCTTGCGGCGATTGCGTCCTAATTTACTCACTAAATCCTTGTCCGCGGATGCGACTCGACCGGCGGGCGCGGGCGCGAACCGCCGACAGGCGTTGAGGAAACGTTCACGAAGGGCATTTACGGTAGGCCGAATGTCACGCGAGGAGCCCCGCACCAGACTCGTCGCCCTCGACGCCTTGCGCGGGGTGGCGGCCGCTATCGTGCTCGTGCACCACGTGTCGATGACCGCGCCCTCGGTCTCGGCCGCATACTCGTCGAGCGAGAACGTGGCGATCTTCTCCACCGGCTGGTGGGTCACCCTGTCGCCGTTGAAGATCCTCTTCGCCGGCCCGGAGTTCGTGCTGGTGTTCTTCGTGCTCAGCGGGTTCGTGCTCGTGCTCACGCCGTTGCGTCGCTGGCCGTGGACGCCCCGCCCTGCCCCGGAGCAGGCTGCGAGCGCCCCCGCTCCGGCTGCCGGCTCCGCTGAGCCGACGTCCGGCGTCCCGGCCGTGTCCGCCAGCACCCCGGCGCTGGCCGTCGAGGGTGCGCCCACCGCGGCCACCACCACCGCCCCGCAGGGGTACGACTGGCTGGCCTACTACCCGCGCCGCATCATCCGGCTGGCCATCCCGGTGGTCGTCTCGGTGGCGCTGGCCGCCGCGTGGATCCTGCTCGTGCCGCGCACCGGCGAGGGCGGCGCCTGGATGGCGAAGCAGGGCAGCCCCGACCTGGGCATCGGCAACCTGCTGCGCGAAGCCAGCATCCTGGGCTACACCGGCCGGCCCGACGTCAACCCGCCGCTCTGGTCGCTGGCCTGGGAGATGTGGTTCTCCCTGCTGCTGCCGGTGGGCGTGATCCTTGCCGTCGCCTCCCGCCGGTGGACGCTCGCCTGGGTGGCGCTGCTGCTCGCCGCATCGACCGCCGGCTACCTGCTCGGCAGCGAACCGCTGATGTACCTGCCCGCGTTCGGCCTGGGCGCGCTGCTCGCCGCCAACCACGAGACGCTGCAGGCCCGCTCGCAGCGGTTGGCCGCCAGCCGCGGCGGCACCCTGGTGTGGGCGGGCATCGCGGTGCTCGGGCCGGTGCTGCTCGTGTCGTACTGGCTGTTCCGGCCGGTGCTCACCGCACCGTGGAACGAGCTGACCCTGGCGCTACGGGTGCCGGGCGCGGCGCTCATCGTGGCGACCGTGGCGCTGTGGCCGCCCGTGCAGCGGATGCTCAGCGGCCGGCTGTTGGCCTGGCTCGGCGCCATCAGCTTCAGCCTGTATCTCGTGCACTTCCCGGTGGTGGTCAGCTTCGGGCAGCTGTTCGGGCCGGAGTACTGGTGGGCGGGCGCGCTGGTGTCGCTGCCGCTCAGCCTGCTGCTGGCCCAGCTGATGTACCGCTGGGTGGAGCTGCCGGCCCAGAAGCTGGCGAACCGGGCCGGCAAGGCGTTCGCGGCCAGTCATCCGCACCCCTAGGCGGAGCGGACGGGGCGCGACACGCAGGCACGTCACGGGGTCTCGGACAAGCTCGACCAGCGGACAAGCTCGACCAGCGGGGTGGCGCGACCGCGGACCGGCCGCGCCACGCGCTTTTCTGAGAGATTTACTAGGCGAAGGTGACGATCAGCTCGACCTCGACCGGGGAGTCCAGCGGCAGCACCGACACACCCACGGCGGAGCGGGCGTGCACGCCGATGGTGCCGAAGATCTCACCGAGCACGTCGGATGCGCCGTTGACCACACCGGGCTGGCCGGTGAACGACGGGTCGGAGGCGACGAAACCGGTGACCTTGACCACCTGGGTGATCCGGTCCAGCGACCCGATCACGCTCTGGACGGCGGCGAGCGCGTTCAGCGCGCACTGCCGGGCGTAGCCCTGGGCATCCGCGGCGGGCACCAGGCCGGCGCCGTCACCGACCTTGCCCGTGGCGGGCAGTGAGCCGGCCACCATGGGCAGCTGCCCGGAGGTGAACACCATCGAACCGCTCACCACCGCGGGAACGTACGACGCGACCGGCGGAACCACCGACGGCAGCTCGATGCCGAGCTCGGCCAGCCGAGCTTCGATCATCGACACGATCAGGCGCCCTGCGCGCCGGCGACCGGACGCTTCAGGTACGCGACAAGGCCGCCCTCCGGTCCGGTGACCACCTGCACGAGCTCCCAGCCTTCGGATCCCCAGTTGTTCAGGATCGCTGCGGTGTTGTGGATCATCAGCGGTGTGGTGAGGTATTCCCAGGCAGTCATGCGGCTCCGATTCAGGCTGTTATTCAGAATTGTCCCTTACGCTCAATTGTATGTCTGCCAAAAAACGTACGGTTAGTGGAGCGCTCGGCGGCCTCCTCGGTTTCATTGGAATGAGCGCCGTCGCGGGTGTGCTGGTCACCGTCGGTGTCACCCCCGCACTAGCCATCACCGGCATGACTGCCACGAACACCATCAACGCGTTCGAGAGCCTGCCCGACTACCTCAAGGTCGACCAGCTGTCGCAGGTGAGCACCATCTGGGCCGTGCAGAACGACGGCAACCCGTACCCGCTGGCCAACTTCTACGACCAGAACCGCATCGAGGTTCCGCTGGAGAGCATGAGCCAGTTCGTGCAGGATGCCGCGGTGGCCGGTGAAGACCCGCGCTTCCTCCAGCACGGCGGCGTCGACATCCAGGGCACCGTGCGCGGCGCCCTCTCCACCATCACCGGCGGCGGCACCCAGGGTGGCTCGTCGATCACCCAGCAGTACGTGAAGAACGTTCTCGTGCAGAAGTGCGAGGTGCTCACCGACGAGGAAGAACTCGACGCCTGCTACCTCGACGCCACCGAGACCTCCCCCGACCGCAAGCTGCGCGAGATGCGGTACGCGATCGGGGTGGAGAAGACCTACAGCAAGGACGAGATCCTGCAGGGCTACCTCAACATCACCCTGTTCGGCGGCAGCACCTACGGCATCGAGAGCGCCGCGAACTACTACTTCAACACCACCGCGGCCAACCTCACCCTGGCGCAGTCGGCCAGCCTGATCGCGATCGTGAACAACCCGGAGAAGTTCCGCCTCGACAAGCCGAACAGCGAAACCAACGGCGCCGCCAACGCCTACCAGGCCAACAAGGAGCGCCGCGACTACATCCTGGGCGAGATGCTCAAGTACAAGAAGGTCACCCAGGAGCAGTACGACGAGGCCGTGGCCACCGTCATCGAGCCGACCATCACCGAGCCGAGCACCGGATGCCAGACCGCCGGCGGCAGCGCCTACTTCTGTGACTACGTCACCCACATCCTCAAGAGCGACCCGACCTTCGGCGAAGACGAAGAGACCCGGATGCTCAACTTCCGTCGCGGCGGCTACGACATCTACACCACCCTCGACCTCGAACTGCAGTTCGCCGCCGAGCAGACGATCTCCGACAACGTGCCGGAGACCTACGTGGACGAAGACACCGGGGAGACCTGGGACGTCGGCGGGGTCGCCACGACCGTGCAGGTCGGCACCGGCCGGGTGCTCGTGATGGCGCAGAACAAGATCTACAGCCAGGACCCGGATGTGCTCGCGCTGGGCCCGGAGTACACCAGCATCAACTACAACACCAACAAGACCGAGGGCGGTTCGTCAGGGTTCCAGCCCGGCTCCACCTACAAGGTCTTCACCCTGGCCGAATGGTTGAAGGAGGGCCACTCCCTCAACGAGCGGGTCGACTCGGCCCGGAAGGCCAACTGGGGCACCTTCAAGGACACCTGCGTGGACAGCGGATCGGTCAGCTACGGCACGGGCTTCAACCCCAAGAATGACGCCAACGAGAGCGGCACCAACTACAGCGCCCTGCAGTCCACCATCAACTCCATCAACACCGGCTTCATCGGCATGGCCAAGAAACTCGACCTGTGTGAGATCAAGAAGACCGCCGAGTCCTTCGGGGTGACCCGGGCCGATGGCGGTGAGCTGTCAGAGGGCGCCAGCTCGGTGCTCGGCACCCAGGAGATCGCGCCGCTGTCGATGGCCGTGGCCTTCGCCGGCATCGCCAACGACGGTCTGACCTGCTCCGCCATCGCGATCGACCGCATCGTTGGGGCGGACGGCACCGAGATCGACCCGCCCAAGTCCAACTGCACCCAGTCGGTCGAGCCGTCGGTCGCCGCCGGCATGGCCTATGCCATGGGCAAGGTGCTCACCGAGGGATCCGCCGTGCAGTCGAACGGCAACACCTTCCCCAAGGTGCCGATGATCGGTAAGACCGGAACCACCGACTTCGCCAAGGACACCTGGATGAGCGGCGCGAGCAGCAACATCGCCACCGTCGTGGGCGTCGTGAGCGTCACCGGCGAGCGCAACCAGCGCCAGACCTACTTCGACAGCGGCCAGGCCGCCACGGCCCGGCACCGCATGTGGCCGGACATCATGAGCGTCGCCAACGCCAAGTACGGCGGGGACGACTTCGAGGAGGCGACCAACAACGTCATCCAGGGCGCGCAGGTGTCCGTGCCGGACGTCCGCGGGGACGACATCGACGAGGCCACCGACGCGCTGGAAGGCGCCGGCTTCGAGGTACTCGACGGCGGCATGGTCGATTCCGAACTGCCGGAGGGCACCGCCGCCGGCACCGACCCGGGCAACGGCACCACCGCCACTGTCGGCGCCACCGTCACCCTGTACACCAGCCGCGGCAACCAGGTGTTGCTGCCGGATGTGGTGGGCGACTCGATCGAGGACGCCCAGGCGGCCCTCACGGACTTCACCGTGGTGACCACCGACCAGGTCATCACCGACGAGGGCGCCGACGGCGAAGTCATCTCGATGAGCCCGGTCTCCGGCGTCCCGACCACAACGGGCGGCACCGTCACCCTGGTCGTGGGCAGGGTCGACGCAGCCGGCGCCGACACGAACAACGGCAACGGCAACGGCAACGGGAACAACAACGGCAACAACGGAGCGGGGAACGACGAATGAGCGCAGCACGAGTGGGCCGCGCCCTCCTGGCCTCGGCCGCCACGGTGACCGCGGCCGGGCTGGGCGCCTTCGCCTGGGGGTCGCTCGTGGAGCGCCGCCGGTTCACCCTGCGTGAGGTAACCGTGCCAGTGCTCGCCCCCGGCTCCGAACCGATCCGGGTGCTGCACCTTTCCGACCTGCACATGGCGCCGTGGCAGCGCGACAAGCAGGACTGGGTGCGCGACCTCGCCCGGCTGCAGCCGCACCTGGTGGTCAACACCGGCGACAACCTCGGCCACGAAGACGGCATCGCGGGCGTGGAGTACGCCCTCGAACCGTTCACGGGCATCCCGGGCATCTTCGTGAACGGGTCGAACGACTTCTTCGGCCCGCAGCCGAAGAACCCGCTTCGCTACTTCACCGGCCCGTCGAGCCTGCGGGTGCGTCATGTGGAGCTCGACACCGACGACCTGCACCGGGTGTTCGCCGAGCTGGGCTGGACCGACCTGAACAACGCCGCGGAGTCGATGGACATCAACGGCACCCACCTGGAGATCTTCGGGGTGGACGACCCGCACATCCGCCGCGATCGGCTCGACCTCATCACCGGCGCGATCGATGAGATGCGCGGCAACGACCCGCTCGCCGAGGAAACCTGGCCCGATCCCAGCCAGCCGGCCGCGGCCCGCTCCACGCTCACCGTCGGTGTGGTGCACGCGCCGTACCAGCGGGTGCTGAACTCGTTCGTCAACCACGGCGCCCAGCTGATCCTGGCCGGGCACACCCACGGCGGCCAGGTCTGCATCCCCAAGTTCGGCGCATTGGTGACGAATTGTGATATTCCCCGCCGCCAGGTGAAGGGGCTCAGCCTGTGGAACGTGGGCCTGCGCACCGCGTACCTCAACGTTTCCGCGGGTTTGGGCACCTCGATCTTCGCGCCGGTGCGCTTCGCCTGCCCGCCCGAAGCGACCCTGCTGACCCTCACCGCGGCCTAGCCGGATGCCCGTCCCCGGCATTGGAGGGCGGGCCAAGTGGGCCGAAAGGCAATCTTCGAATAGGCTCACGTCCATGGGGGACTACAGAAGATCATTCGCCGGCGTCGTCGGAGGCCTCATCGGAATCGTCGCGATGAGCTCCGTGGCCGGCCTGTTGATCACCGTGGCGATCACGCCCGCCCTCGCGATATCCGGGGTTGCCACGCGCAGCACCATCAACACCTTCGAAAACCTGCCGAACTACCTCGCCATCGAAGAGCTCTCCCAGGTGAGCACCATCTACGCCGTGCAGAACGACGGCACCCCGTATGCGCTGGCCTCCTTCTACGACCAGAACCGCATCGAAGTACCGCTCCAGGCCACCAGCCAGTTCGTGCGCGACGCCGTCGTCGCCGGTGAGGACCCGCGCTTCTACGAACACGGCGGCATTGACCTGCAGGGCACCATCCGTGGGGCGCTGTCGACTCTCAACGAGAGCGGCGACGTCTCCGGCGGTTCCTCCGTCACCCAGCAGTACGTGAAGAACGTGCTCGTGCAAAAGTGCGAGGTGATGAGCGTCAAGGAAGAACTGGACGC
>NZ_JAODBG010000022.1 GCF_025463825.1 Cryobacterium sp. | reverse complement strand
GACCCGCGAATCGGCGCGCCACCCGCGAAGCGGCGCCGGACCCGCGTTCCTCGTGGCGCGGGCTACGCGCCGTTACGCGCCCTGCGCGCCACCCGCGTAGCGGCGCCTGACCCGCGCGCGGGAGACGGTGCGGTTCCCCGCGCAGCGGCGCCGCGCCGGGCGGTCGAGCCTAGAAGAAGTCGTTCGGCGTTCCCGCGGCGCGAGAAACGGCAGCAGTGGACACGCCGGCGCCATCGAGCTTGGCCATGGCCACGCGCAGCCCGGACTCCATCTGGGACGCCCAGACCTCGGTCTCGCGGGCGTTCTCCTGAACGGCCTCGAGTTTGGCGAGAGCCTTGTCCTTTTCGGCGCGTTCGGTCCGCACCTGCTGGATGCTCAGCGTCACCGCGTAGTACGCGGCGACCATCGAGGCGATCGGGGTGGCGATCACCGCCAGTGCGATCACGCTCTCCGAGGACACGTTGACGAAGATCATGATCAGGAACGCGATCGTCAGCACCGCTATCCCCACCAGGACCACGAGGGCGGCGCGCTGGGAAGGAGCCGTGCGCAGGTCTCCCATCAGGGTTCGGGTGCGCGCCTTGGCCGGTGCCGCCGTCGCGGCCGGTGTGCTAGCCGGTTCCGTGCCCGGCACCGGTGAACCCTCCCTGGCCGGCGTCGCCGGCGAGGCAGTGCCGGCCCGTGGCATCTCCAACCGTTCCGTCGTCGCCACATGGTCGAGGGGCCGGGTGCGGTCGAAGGGGTCGTAGTTCTGATCGGTCATCATCACTCCAAGTCGAATGGACGGGTGTGCGGGACTGGTGCGCGGGGGGCCGGGTGCCGGGATCAGTCGTCCTGACCCGGTCCTGTGGACGGTGCTGCTGTTTCGGATGCTGCAGTGGAGGATAGCGCGTCCCCGGGCAGGAAGACCCTTTTGTAGCTCCGCCCGTCCGGCAGCTCGACGGTGCGGCTGGTCAGCTTACCCCGGCTCACCTGCAGGTACACCGCCTGCGGGCTGACCCCGAGGCGCACGGCGGCCTCGGCCACCGAGCGCCCCGGCAGGCCGGTGGGCACGCTGCTGGGCCGGATGCTGCGCTTGCGGCCGGCGTCCAGCCGGGCCGCGATCTCCGCATCGGTGCCCTGCCAGCGCCACTTCGCCGCGGTCGGCTTCAGGCCGGCCGCGGCGGCGATCTCCGGCCAACCCGCGCCCTCCGCCAGAGCGTCCCGCACACTGGCCAGGGCGGCCGGGTCGGCGTCGAGGTGGAGGAGCACGGTGCGGATGGCGCGCATCCGCTCGAGCGGCGCTGCCGACTCGTCGGCGTCGATCGCCGTGAGCCGCGCGAGCGCCGCCGCGGTCTCGCTGGACAGGAAGTTGCCCACTGTTCCTCCTCGATTCGGGTGCGGCTCGGGTGTGGCTGACCCGGCTAGGCCAGGACGGCGAAGGAGTGCGGTGGCAGCAGGACCCGGCCGTCTTCCCACACCGGCTGGGCGTCGGAGTCGTTCGCGAAGGCGAGCAGGATGCTCGCCGCGGTGACCGGAACCCACCGGCTTGTGGTGGACAGGTTAATCGCGATCTCGGTGCTGCCACGGGTCAGCAGCAGCCAACCATCGCCCTCGTCGAAGGCCACGGCGACCTGGCCGAACCGTGGGTCGGTCACGTCGGACAGGCTGCGGCGGAGGCCGCCGAGGTCCTGATAGAGACCCAGCAGCCGCCCGGCGTCCGGCCGGGCCAGTTCGGACCAGTCCAGTTTGGACCGCTCGAACGTGCCGGGGTCCTGCGGGTCGGGCACGACGGCCGGGTCCCAGCCCATCCGGGCGAACTCGCCGATGCGTCCCTCTGCGGTGGCCAGCCCGAGCTCGGGCTCAGGGTGTGAGGTGAAGAACTGCCACGGCGTCCGCGCACCCCACTCCTCACCCATGAACAACATCGGGGTGAACGGGCCGATCAGGGTGAGCGCGGCCGCGATGCCCAGCTGGCCGGTGTCGAGCTGTGCGCTCAACCGGTCACCGATGGCCCGGTTGCCGATCTGGTCGTGGTTCTGGTTGGCTACGACGAGGCGCCAGGCCGGCATCCGTTCGACGTCGACCGGGCGGCCATGGGTGCGCCCGCGGAAGCTGGAGAAGGTGCCGTCGTGGAAGAATCCGCGGGTGAGCACCTTGGCCAGCGCACCGAGCGGAGCGAAGTCGGCGTAGTAGCCGACCGTCTCACCGGTGAGGGCGACGTGCACGGCGTGGTGGAAGTCGTCGCTCCACTGCGCGTCGAGGCCGTACCCGTTGGCCTCGCGCGGGGTGATCAGGCGCGGGTCGTTCAGGTCGGATTCGGCGATGAGGGTGAGCGGGCGTCCGACGGAGGCGCTGAGCACGTCGACCTCGGTGGCGAGCTGTTCGAGCAGGTGCACGGCCGAGTGGTCCTTGAGCGCGTGCACGGCGTCCAGCCGGAGGCCGTCGACGTGGTAGTCGCGAAGCCACATCAGGGCGCTGTCGATGATGTACCGGCGCACCTCGTCGGCGTGCTGCCCGTCGAGGTTGACCGACGCGCCCCAGGTGTTGCCCTCGGCGTCGCTGAGGTAGGGACCGAAGTTGGGCAGGTAGTTCCCGCTCGGGCCCAGGTGGTTGTGCACGACGTCCTGGATGACGCCAATGCCGGCCGCGTGGCAGGCATCCACGAACTCCTGGTAGGCGGCGGGGCCACCGTAGCCCTCGTGCACGGCGTACCAGAGCACCCCGTCGTAGCCCCAGTTGTGCGTGCCGTTGAAGCCGTTCACCGGCAGCAGTTCGACGAAGTCGACGCCGAGGGCCACGAGGTGGTCGAGCCGGCCGGCGGCGGCGGCCAGCGTGCCCTCCGGGGTGAAGGTGCCGATGTGCAGCTCGTAGATGCTGCTGCCGGCCAGCTGACGGCCGGTCCAGGCCTGATCCTGCCAGGTGTGCGCGGCCGGGTCGAAGGTGCGCGAGAGCTGGTGCACACCGTCCGGCTGGCGGCGGGAGCGTGGGTCGGGGAACGGGCCGGAGTCGTCGACGAGGAAGCCGTAGTCGGTGCCGTCGGCTGTACGGGTAGCGGTGCCCGGCAGGTCGGCGTGCCACCAGCCGGTGTCATCGCGGGTCATCGGGCTGGCGCCGTCGCGCGTGACCAGCTGCACGGAATCGGCGGTCGGGGCCCACACGTCTATGGGGAGGTCGACGACGGTTCCCGATCCTGGGGTTGCGGTGGTGTTCTCGGTCACTTAGGAGACCTCCTCGATGGCGGCGGGAATCAGCAGTGCAACCGGGTAGCGCTGGAGCAGGTCGGCCAGGCGTATCTGGCCGCCGTCGAAGCGGGCCCCGGTGAGGGCATCCTGCCAGGCGTGCCCGGCGAGCATGATGGTGGTGTCCGCCCAGCCGGTGCGGGCGAGCGCGACCGGCAGCCGGGTCGCCACGGTGACGGCACCGCCGCGATCGTACGCCACGACGTGCCCGGCGGCCGGGCCGAAGGCTTCGACGGGGGCGTGCCGGGTGAACAGCTCCGGGCGCTGACGCCGCAACCGGAGGGCGCGGGTGGTCACGAGGAGCTTGGCGGCGCCGGTCTCATCGATCGGCGGCAGCGCGCCCTCGGTGATCCTGGCCAGGATGTCGCGGCGGACGGCGTAGTCCACCGGGCGCCGGTTGTCGGGGTCGACGAGGGACATCTCCCACAGTTCGCTGCCCTGGTAGACGTCCGGCACGCCCGGAGCGGTCAGCTGGATCAGCTTGAGCGAGAGCGAGTTGCTCCAGCCTGCCTGCTTCACCCGGTCGACGAACGTCGACACGATCCCAGTCAGCGGGCCGGCTTCGGCCAGCGCCCGCACGAGCGCGCGCATCCTGTTCTCGAACTCCTCATTCGGCGCGGTCCAGGTTGTGGACAGATTCGCTTCCCGGGATGCCTTCTCGGCGTAGCCGATCAGGCGATCGGTCGACGCGGGCCAGGCGCCGACAACGGCCTGCCACAGCAGGTTCTCGAACGGCGCGTCGCCGAGCGGGGCCAGCTCGCGGAGTTCGGCGAGCACACCGGCCCACTCGTCGGGGATCTCGGCGAGCACCGAGATGCGCGCGCGTACGTCTTCGCCACGTTTGGTGTCGTGGGTCGAGAGAGTGGTCTGCGAGGCGGGCGCGACGGCCAGCCGGGTCTGCTGCCGGCGATGGAATTCCTCGACCGACACCGCGAATTCGCTCGGGTCGGCGCCGACCTCGTTGAGGGAAGTGAGCCTGCTGTACCGGTAGTAGGCGGTGTCTTCGACGCCCTTGGCCATGACCATCCCGGAGGTCTGCTGGAAGCGGATCGCGGAAGGATGGGCGGGGTCGCCCAGGAACGGCAGCAGCGCGGTGATCGTCTCGTCGAGGTCGGGCCGGCGCTGCCGGGCCAGGCGCACCGCGGTGTCCAGCTCATGGCGGCCGACCGGCAGGTAGGAGCGGTAGACCGGGAACCAAGCGATGAGTTCGGCGAGGGCGTCGAGCACGGCCGCGGTGCCGGACTCGGTGCGGGCCACCTCGGGCAGGAGGCGGGCCAGTCGGCGCACCTCGCTCTGCAGGATGCCGTCGGCGATGGCGCGCTTGCCGGAGTAGACCAGCTCGGTCCAGGAGACCGGTGCCTCCGGGTCGCCGGGGTCGGCGTGGATGCGTTCGTTCTGGAGGGTGGTCTCCAGGGCGTCGAGGCGGTCCTGGCCGGCGGGATCCACGAGTACCCGGTCGAAGTCGGCGAGGGCGTCGTAGCCGGTGGTGCCGTCGGTGGACCAGTTGCTGGGCAGCTGTTCGCGGCCCTCGAGGATCTTCTCGACCAGGAGGTAGCCGCCGCCCATGGCGGCGCTGAGCCGGTCGAGGTACCCGCCCGGGTCGGCGAGGCCGTCGGGGTGGTCGACTCGGAGGCCCTGAACCTGGCCGGTGCGCACCCAGCGCAGGATCTCGCGGTGCGACTCGTCGAAGACCCAGGGCACCTCGACGCGCACCCCGGCGAGGGTGTTCACGGCGAAGAAGCGGCGGTAATTGAGGGATGCATCCGCCTGACGCCAGTTCACCAGCTGATAGTGCTGCCGGTCGTGCACCACCCGGGCGGTGGCACCGTCGCTGGTGGTACCCGCTGCGAGGGGGAACCGGTTGTCGTAGTAGTGCAGTTCGTCGCCGACGATGCGCAACGCGTCCAGCTCGGCATCGCCGTCGCCGAGCACCGGCAGCAGCAGGCGCCCGTTGCCGGCGGGCCAGTCGACGTCGAACGCTTCGGCGTAGCGGGATCCCTGTCCGTTCTGGAGCAGATCCCACCACCAGGCGTTCATGTGCGGCGTGTTCACACCGACGTGGTTGGGCACGATGTCCACGAGGATGCCGCGGCCGGCCGCGGCCACCCGCTCCGACAGCCGGGCGAGGGCCTCCCGGCCGCCGCGGGCCGGGTCGACGGCGCCGTGGTCGATGACGTCATAGCCGTGGTCGGAGCCGGGCTCCGCGGTGAGCAACGGAGACAGGTAGATCCAGTCGGCGCCGAGCTCGCTGACGTAGTCGAGCACGGCGCCCGCCTCGTCCAGGTCGAACGCGGAGGTGATCTGCAGGCGATAGGTCGAGGCGGGGATACGCATCGGGTTACGAGTGTCCTTCTGTCGAGGCGTACGGGTCGCCGGTCACGGGCAGGGTGAGCGTCGCGGTCGGCGGGGACGGGTGGCTGGCCAGCGACGCTGCGACGGAGTGATCCGGCGCGACCTCCGGCTCGTGGTACTCCCGGAGCACGACGAGGGAGCGGCCCTTGACGGTGTGGATGGCACCGGCGGGGCGGGGTAACGAGTCGGCGCCCTCTCCCCCGGTGTCGATCACGATCTCCCAGGCGGGCGAATACTCGTCGCTCGGCAGTGTGAACTCCACGTCCTCGCCATCCGCGTTGAAGAGCAGGATGAAATTGACGTCGGTGACCTCCCGGCCGCGGGAGTCGCGTTCGCGAATGCCCTGGCCATTGAGGAACATGCTCACGGTGCGGGACCCCTCGTCCCAGTCCTCCGCCCGCATTACCTCGCCGTCGATGTTCAGCCAGACGATGTCGGCCAGCGGGTCGCCCTCGCCGCGCTTGCCCGGGTGGCCGTCGAAGAACCGGCTGCGGCGGAAGGTGGGGTGTTCCTTCCGCAGCCGAACGACGGCGGCGGTGAACTCGATCAAGGGCTGGTCGGCTTCGTCCCAGTGGATCCAGCTGAGTTCGGAGTCCTGGGCGTAGGTGTTGTTGTTGCCCTGCTGGGTGCGACCGAGTTCGTCGCCGTGCAGGATCATCGGAACGCCCTGCGAGAGCAGCATGGTCGCGATGAAGTTGCGCTGCTGGCGGCCGCGCAGGGTGCGCACGTCGTCGTCGTCGGTGGGACCCTCGACGCCGCCGTTCCAGGAACGGTTGTGGCTCTCGCCGTCGTTGTTGTCCTCACCGTTGGCGTCGTTGTGCTTCTCGTTGTACGACACCAGGTCGTTGAGGGTGAAACCGTCGTGCGCGGTGACGAAGTTGATCGACGCGACCGGCCGACGCCCGGAGTGCTCGTAGAGGTCGGCGGAACCCGAGATGCGGGAGGCGAATTCGCCGAGGGTGGACGGCTCGCCGCGCCAGAAGTCGCGCACGGTGTCGCGGTACTTGCCGTTCCACTCCGTCCACTGCGGCGGGAAGTTGCCCACCTGGTAGCCGCCGGGGCCGACGTCCCACGGCTCGGCTATTAGCTTGACCTGCGAGACGATCGGGTCCTGCTGCACGAGCTCGAAGAAGGTGGACAGCTTGTCGACGTCGTAGAGGTCGCGGGCCAGGGCGCTGGCGAGGTCGAAGCGGAAACCGTCGACGTGCATCTCGATTGCCCAGTACCGCAGGGAGTCCATGATCAGCTGCAGGGAGTGCGGGTGCCGCACGTTGAGCGTGTTTCCGGTGCCGGTGTAATCCATGTAGTAGCGGCCGTCGTCGTCCATCAGCCGGTAGTAGGCGGCGTTGTCGATGCCCTTGAACGAAATGGTCGGACCCAGGTGGTTGCCTTCAGCGGTGTGGTTGTACACCACGTCGAGGATGACCTCGATGCCGGCGGCGTGCAGGTTCTTAACCATGCCCTTGAACTCCTGAACCTGCTGGCCGAGGTCGCCGCTGGAGGAGTAGGCGTTGTGCGGGGCGAAGAAGCCGATGGTGTTGTAGCCCCAGTAGTTGCTGAGGCCCTTCTCCTGCAGGGTGGAGTCGTTGACGAACTGGTGTACCGGCATCAGCTCGATGGCGGTGACGCCGAGCTTCTGCAGGTGCTCGATGACGGTCGGATGCGCGACGGCCGCGTAGGTGCCCCGCTGGGACTCCTGCACGTCCGGGAGCAGCTCGGTCAGGCCCTTGACGTGGGCCTCGTAGATGACCGTCTCGCTGTACGGGGTGCGTGGGGAGCGGTCGCCGGTCCAGTCGAAGAACGGGTTGACCACGACGCCGAGCATCATGTGCGGGGCCGAGTCCTCGTCGTTGCGGGAATCCGGATCGCCGAAGTTGTAGGAGAACAGCGCCTGGTCCCAGTCCATGACACCGCAGGTTGCCTTGGCGTAGGGGTCGAGCAGCAACTTGTTCGGGTTGGCGCGCTTGCCCTCACTGGGGTTGTACTCGCCGTGCACCCGGTAGCCGTAGCGCTGGCCCGGCTGCACCTCCGGCAGGTAGACATGCCAGACGAAGGCACTGGACTCGCGTACCTCGATGGGGGTTTCTGTGCCGTTCTCGTCGAACAGGCAGAGCTCCACCCGTTCGGCCGCCTCACTGAAGAGGGCGAAGTTGGTGCCGCTTCCGTCGTAGGTTGCGCCGAGCGGGTAGGCATTTCCGGGCCAGGTTTCCACGGTGGACTCCTCGAGGAAGATAAGAGCGAAAGGATGAGGTGGGCGGTTTGCCTGAGCCGGGCCCACCCGTTTACGCTACCCGGTCCGGAGTGCCTTGATTGCCGGTCAGGCCAGAAGTTCGCGCACCAGGGGTGCGACTTCGGTGCCGTACAGCTCGATACTGGTCATCAACTTTTCGTGCGAGAGGGTGCCCAGGCTGTATTTCAGGTCGAACCTGGACAGCGACAGCCCGCTGGCCATCTTCGCGATCTTGGTCGCGACGGTCTGGGGGGATCCCACGAACAGGGCGCCGTCGGGGCCGGCATCCTGATCGAAACGGGCCTTGGTGGCCGGGCCCCAGCCTCGCTCCTTGCCGATCCGGTCCTGCATGGCCCGGTAATGCGGCCACATCTCTTCGCGCGCCTGCTCGTCGGTTGCGGCGACGTAACCGGGCGAGTGCTCGCCGATGGGCTGCATCTCGCGGCCGAACTGGTCGAGGGCGCGGTGGTACAGGTCGGTGAACTGGGCGAACGCGAGCGGCTCGCCGCCGATGATGGCCAGCATCAGGGGCAGGCCGTAGTGCGCGGCGCGCACCACCGACTGCGGGCTGCCGCCCACGCCGATCCAGGTACGGATCGAGCCGGATTCGGTGGGCGGGAAGACCCGCTGATCGGTTAGGGATCCCCGGGTGCTGCCCGACCAGGTCACCGGCTGCTCCTTGAGCAGTTCGGTGAACAGCTCGAGCTTCTCCTCGAAGAGCTGTTCGTAGTCGCCGAGGTCCAAGCCGAACAGCGGGAAGGATTCGGTGAACGAACCGCGACCGACGATGACCTCGGCGCGGCCATTCGACACGGCGTCCAGGGTGGCGAAGCGCTGGAACGCCCGCACCGGGTCGTCGGAGCTGAGCACCGTGACGGCGGAACCGAGCTTGATGTTCGTGGTCCGGCCGGCGATGGCGGCCAGCACCACCTCGGGGGCGGACACGGCGAAGTCCTCGCGGTGGTGTTCGCCGACGCCGAAGAAGCTCAACCCGACCTGGTCGGCGAGCACCCCCTCGGCGACGACATTGCGCAACACCTGCGCGTGGCTGAGCAGGCTGCCGTCCGCGGCGTAGGTGACGTCGCCGAATGTGTCGAGACCCAGTTCCAGTGTCGGTGCCATGTGTGGTGCGCCCTTCCGATCAGTTGTATGCATACGCATACTAAGCCCCAACCGGGCGGGGCACTTGACTATTCCGCTTTCCGTACCTGGCGCCTCACCTAGTCGGTGTCGCCGGTCGGGACGGCCGGCCGGACGTTGTGGTTGCGGCGCAGCAGGTTCTGCGGGTCATAGTCGCGCTTGAGGATGGCCAGCCGCTCCAGCTTGGACACCCCGTACACCTGCTGCGCCTGCTGCACCGGATCCGCCTCCGGTTCTTCACCGAGAAAGTTCAGGTAGCGGCCGCCGGAGCCCAGTGGTTCCACCTCGTCACCGAAGGCCCGGATGAAGCCCTTCCGAGCGATATCGTCAACGGGTTCGGCCCAGAAGCCGTAGATGTTCAGCCAGTACCGGGCTGCCCGGCTCGGAAACGGGGTCGCGTCCTCGGGTACCCGCCCGAACGCGCCGCCCAGGTGGTGGATGTCGAACCCGGTGCCGATCCAGGTCTGCTCGGTGCCCCGCCGGATGAGCGCGGCGATCACGTCGGGATCCAGCCTGTCGAACGACGAATTCCGCCAGTAGCCGCGCGACCCCCGGGGGAAGATGGCGTCGGCGGAGGACTGCCAGGCCGCCCAGCTGACCGGTTCCTTCGCCTCCACCGCCGGAGGTGCGGCTCTGCGGAGCCGGTCGACGACCTCGGCGCCGCTGGCGGTGTCCTCAGATGCCCAGGCGTACCCCACCAGCATGAGCGGATCGGATCCGAGCCCCATGATCGGCGGCGGCACTGTGAAGGTCAGCACGCTGGTCAGCTCGTCGGGCAGGTCAGACGTCCACGCCGCGTACGCCGCCAGGGCGCTCGCCCAGAGCGGTGCCGGATAGACGAACGTACCGGTGAGCGGCAGACTGGGAATCGGGTGCGCCCGGAAGGTGAACTCGGTCACGACGCCGAAGTTGCCGCCGCCGCCGCGGAGCCCCCAGAACAGGTCGGGGTTCTCGGCCTCGCTCGCCGTGACGGTGTCCCCGGCCACGGTCACGACCTCGGCCGAGAGAAGGTTGTCGACGGTAAGCCCGTGTGCACGGGTGAGCCAGCCCACCCCACCACCCAGGGTGAGGCCGGCGATGCCGGTGTTCGAGACCACCCCGGTCGGAACGGCCACGTTGGCCGGTTCGGTCGCCCGGTCGACCTGGGCCAGGGTGGCTCCGGCCGCCACCCGCACCGTGCGGGCTTCGGCGTCGACCTCAACGCCGTTCAGCCGGGACAGGTCAAGGACCAGGCCGTCGTCGACGGTGCCATTGCCGGCGACGTTGTGGCCGCCGCCGCGCACGGCGAGCGGCAGGCCCCCCTGCGTGGCCAGGGCGAGGGTGGGCGATGTCGGCGGTGGAACCCGCCTGCACCACGGCGATCGGCCGGCGGTCGATCATGCCGTTCCAGACGCGCCTGGCCTCGTCGTAGCGAGGGTCGGTGCGGTCGATTACTTCACCCGCGATGTGCCTCTGCAGCTGCGACAGCAGGGAGCGGTGGGTGGCGTCGGTGCTGTGCTGGTCGGGCCGGGCGTTCATCGGGAGTCCTCAGATCGGGTCGATGCGGTCACATCGGCGCCTGCCTGCCCCTCCTCACGGCGCCGTCCGCGACCATGACAGCACCATCAGCGCCCGACGGCTAGGCCCGTCATGCTCTCGGTGACCCGGCCGGCGGCCACGGCCCAGTGCCGGTCCAGACGCACGGTGGCCAGCATCCGCCGGTCGTGCGTGACCAACAACAGGGTTCCGGTGTAGGAGTCCAGGGCCTGCTCGAGTTGTTCGATCGCCGCCAGGTCGAGGTGGTTCGTGGGTTCGTCCAGCACCAGCAGGTTGACCCCAGCGGCCTGGAGCAAGGCCAGTCCCGCTCGGGTGCGCTCGCCGGGCGACAGGGCGTCGGCCGGCCGGTTGACGTGGTCGGCGGTGAGGCCGAATTTCGCCAGCAGGGTGCGCAACTCACTCGCCGCGAGGTCGGGCAGGCGGTCTTCGAAGATGGCCACCAGGCTCTGTGAGCCGGTGACGCTCGCCCTGGCCTGGTCGATCTCCCCGATCGACACGCTGGAACCCAGGCTCGCCGACCCGGAATCCGGGGCCCGGCGGCCCAGCAGGGCACGCAGCAGGGTGGTCTTGCCCGCCCCGTTGGGGCCGGTGATGCCGATCCGCTCCCCCGCATTGACCTGGAGGGACACCGGCCCGAAGGTGAAGTCGCCCTGACGGATCACGGCCTCGTTCAGAACCGATACCACGGTGCTCGACCGGGGCGCCGCCCCGATGGTGAACTCGAGCTGCCACTCCTTGCGGGGTTCGTCGACCTCGTCGAGGCGGTTGATGCGGCTCTCCATCTGCCGCACCTTCTGCGCCTGCTTCTCGCTGGACTCAGCGGACGCCTTCCGCCGGATCTTGTCGTTGTCCGGGGCCTTCTTCAGAGCGTTGC
This sequence comes from Cryobacterium sp., assembly GCF_025463825.1. GTDB lineage: Bacteria > Actinomycetota > Actinomycetes > Actinomycetales > Microbacteriaceae > Cryobacterium. Next base: position 6,799 of record NZ_JAODBG010000022.1, on the reverse strand, counting down.
GCACACCCTGGCTCGACCACTCGCGCTGGGTGCGCGCCCGGCCGACCAGGTCGGCCCTGGTGTCGGCGAATTCCTCGTAGGCGGCGCGCTTCTGCCGCCTCGCCGTCTCGCGCTCCTCGAGGTACGAGTCGTAGCCGCCGCCGAAGACCCGGTTGGCACCCTGCGCGAGATCGAGCTCGAGGATCCGGGTCACGGAGCGGGCCAGGAACTCCCGGTCGTGGCTGACCAGGACCGCGCCGCCGCGGAGGCCGCGCACGAACGCTTCGAGCCGGTCGAGCCCGTCAAGGTCGAGGTCGTTGGTGGGCTCGTCCAACAGCACGATGTCGAATCTGGACAGCAGCAGGGCCGCCAGTCCCACCCGGGCGGCCTGGCCGCCGGAGAGGGATGTCATCAGGGCGTCGTCGTCGAGGGTTAAGCCGAGGTCGTTCAGCACGGCGGGCAGCCGCTCGTCCAGATCGGCGGCGCCACTGGCCAGCCAACGCTCCAGCGCCGCGGAATAGACGTCGGCCGGGCCTGCGGCGCCGGTGGCGGCGGGTTCTGCGAGGGCAGCGGCGGCGGCGTCCATCTCGGCGGTGGCCTCGGCGCAGCCGGTGCGCCGGCCGATGTAGCCGGCAACGGTCTCACCGGGCACCCGCTCGTGTTCCTGCGACAACCAGCCGACGAAGGCATCCGGCGGAGACAGGGCCACGGTGCCGGCCTGCGGCTCGTCGAGGCCGCCGAGCAGGCGCAGGAGGGTGGACTTGCCGGCGCCGTTGACGCCGACCACGCCGACGACGTCGCCGGGCGCCACCGTCAGGTCCAGAGAGTCGAAGAGGGTGCGGTGGGCGTAGCCGCCGGACAGCCCCTTGGCGACGAGTGTTGCGGTCATGGTTCTAGTTTCCCATTTCGCGCCCGGCGCTTCGTCACGTCCCGTCGCGTTGTGTTCCGTCACATCCCGTCGGGCCGACTGCCGGGCTCATTACGCTGGAGCCATGACCGTTCGTCCAGACAAGCACCGGCCGGAGTCCCTGGCCGAATACAGCCAGGCCGTGCACGCCGGCAACCTCATCGACGCGGGAAGCGGAGCGGTGCGTACGCCCATCGTGATGGCGAACTCGTATGCGCTGCCGGAGGATCCGTCGTCGATCAGCTGGTCGGGCACCGATGTGCCGTTGTACACCCGCAACAGCGGCGTCAACCAGCTGGGCCTGCAGCGGAAGCTCGCCCTGTTGGAGGGCGGCGAGGACGCCGTCGTGCTGGCCAGCGGTGTCGCCGCCCTGCACGCGGTGTTTTTCACCTTCCTGCGAACCGGCGACCACGTCGTGGTGTCCGATGTCGCGTACGAAGCCACCTACAAGCTCTTCCGCGAGCTCCTGCCGGACAAGTACGGGATCCAGGCCACCTTCGTGGACACCAGCGACCCGGCCGCCGTGGCCGCGGCCCTTCGGCCCGAGACCCGGCTGGTGCACATTGAGGCGATCGCGAACCCCACCACCAGGGTCACCGACGTCGGAGCGATCGCGGCGATCACCCGGCCGGCCGGGGTGCTCCTCTCGGTCGACTCCACTTTCACGCCGCCCCCGGTACTGCGTCCGCTGCACCTCGGTGCCGACCTCGTGGTGCACTCGCTGACCAAATACATCAACGGCCACGGTGATGCCATGGGCGGCGCCGTGATCGGCTCCCGAGCCCTGGTGCGGCGCATCAAGGACGAGGCGATGGTGGACGTGGGCGGGGTGATCAGCCCGTTCAACGCGTGGCTGATCATGCGCGGCTCGGTCACCCTGCCCCTGCGAATGCGGCAGCACACCGAATCCGCTCAGCGGGTCGCGGAGTTCCTCGCCGGGGATCCTCGGGTAGCCTACGTCGCCTACCCCGGCCTGCCCGGCCATCCCCAGCACGACACCGCCGTGCGGCAGTTCGGGCACGGCTTCGGCGGGATGCTGGCCTTCGCCGTCGCCGGGGACCCGGCGACTCAGAACCGCTTTGTCGGGGCGTTGCGCGTGATCACCTCGGCGGTGTCCCTCGGGCACGACGAGAGCCTGATCGTGCACGTGTCCGGGTCCGGACCGCGGGCCGCCTACTATCCGGACGAGTTCCAGCGGCTCGGTCATCTGCGGCTCTCGGTGGGCCTGGAGGATGCCGGGGACCTGATCGGCGACCTGTCGGCCGCACTCGACGAAACCTTCGGCTGAGGGCCGACCGGCCCCGCCCCGATCAGACGGCGGCGACGTACAACCAGGTGCCGGAGACCTTTTCAAACCGGCTCACCTCGTGCTGCCGGGTACGCCGGCCCTCCTGTCGCGCGTATGCGGTGAATCCGACGGAGCCCTCGGTGTCGCCGAGCCCGCCTCCTGCGGTGTGCTCGATGTCCAGCCGTACCCACCGCACGCCCGGATCCAGCTCGAGGAAGTCGGGGCGGGTCCGCGGATGCCAGGTGCGCAGCAGGTACCCGGCGTCGCCCACCGCGAAGGCCGCATAGCGGGAGCGCATGAGTATTTCCGCCGTGGCCGCCCGGGCCTCGCCCCGGTGCAGGCGTCCGCAGCACTCGGCGTAGGCGTTGCCACTCAGGCAGGGACACCCGGCGGGCAGCGCGGGCGGCATGGCGGCGGGGGTGGAATTCGACGGAGGCACCCTGCCATTATCGCCGGAGCCCGGGGTGGCTAGGCTCGGGCGTATGGCGCTCTTCCTGGCACTGCTCACTCTCGGAGACGACACCCTCGGAGAGGACACTGCCGACGCCCTCACCCGGGTGCATCTCGCGGCCCGCGCCGCCTATTACGGCTCGGCAGCCGCGACGCCGGCGACGGCTCGGCAGAGCACCCAGCAGCACGACTACAGACGGATGTGGCGAGCCCGGCTCACCGAGCCCGGGTGGCGCCTCACGGGTGCGTTCTCCGACGGGTCGTTGCGGGGCTTCAGTGCCGCCCAGGTTCCGCCGGGCGACCCGGACGCCCCGGGGCAGCCGGTGCACCTGGCGGCCCTGTACGTGGACCCGGGGCACTGGGGCATCGGCATCGGCTCACTGTTGTACGACGCCTTCGAAACCGCCTGGCGCAGCACGGCGACGCCGGCCGCGACGCTCGAGGTGTGGTCGCAGAACCACCGGGCACGGGTCTTCTATGCCCGGCGGGGCTGGGAACTGGACGGCCGGGTGCGGCCCGCGCACGCCGGCACCGACTATCTGGGCATGGTTCTGAGGGCTCACGCACCCGACGGGCCGTGACAGCTCCCGGGATCCCGGGCGCGGCGGGTCAGGCGGAGGTCACCCGCACCAGTGCCTCGCTGCGAGCGAGGAGGCCCGGCTTCCAGGTGGGCTGCAACCGGGCGAAGTAGACGGCGCCGATCGGCTCCAGCCGTGACGCGCGCACATGCTCGAGGAGATCACGGCCGTGCTCCAGCAGGCGCTTCCCGGTCCAACCGCCGCTGAAACGCAGGACCGCGGCTTCGTGCGCCGGCACGGGCCGGAGGCGCACGGCGCCGTCCAGCGGCAGCGGGACGGTCCCGGGATCGTTGTCGGGCGGGAGTGGGACGCTCACGACGTGCCCCCGCTCCCCCGCCGGCTCCTGGAGTAGCGGCCCCACCACTGGGAAGCTGGTGCCGGCCTGGTTTCCTCCGCTGAGGTAGCGGTAGAGCGGTCGCGCCCCCGCCGCAGCCGCCCGCCCGACGCCGGTGTCCACCCGCACCTGGACGAGTACGCAGGCCGGATAGTGTCGGACGTCGAAGCACGGAAAAGCCCGTACGACCGTGTACGGCAGCTGCTCGGTCATACCGGGGAGTGTAATCCCGCCGCCCGGAGAGGGGCAGGGCAGACGCCCGCGAGCGGCGCGCGGCCGGACGCCGGACCGTCGGCGTCAGGCCTTTTTGACCACGCTGGACTTGAGCTGCGTGGTGACGCCTTCGATGCGCGCCTCGATGTCGTGGTCGCCCACGCCGTTGCGCAGGCGGATGTCTCGCACCCTGGTCCCGACCTTGATCACGTTGGAGCCGCCGCCCTTGACCTTGAGTCCCTTGATGATGGTCACGGTGTCGCCGTCGGCGAGCACGCTCCCGAACGCGTCGGTGATGACGGCCTCGGCCGGGGACTCGTCGGTCGCCTCGGCGACCGACGCCCACTCATGGGCGCAGAGCGGGCACACCAGCAGGGACCCCATCTCGTAGGTCATGTCGCTGGAGCATTCCGGGCACGGGGGCAGGGTCTCATTCACCTCCCCATCGTACGGTCGGCCGGCGGCCGGGTGGCACGATCGGCCGGATGAGGCCATCGCGCAGTAGACGTTGAGCCAAATCGCGGTTAACGGGCGTACCTTGTGCGCTAGAAAAGCCGTCCGCGCCCGGCACCGGCACCTGCCGGATGCTGCACCTACTCGTTGGGAGATCATCGTGAGTGTCTTGGCCGAGATCCTGCTCGCCCTCGCCAGCGTCATCGTTGTCTCCACAGTGTCGGTCGTCGTCATCGCCCGGGTGTTGTACACCCGGATCCGGCGCAGTCGCGCCGTCGGCCACTCGGTACTGCGCGCTCGAGCTCTGCTGAGCGCGGGCCGGCAGCACGAGGTGCTCGCCCTCCGGCTGCGGCTTTCCGACGCTCTCGCCAGCGGCAAGGCGGCCCTCGACCTGGCGCGGCAGAGCGGCAGCCCGCTCGGTGACCTCAACCGGCTCTACCACCGGATCCGCGTCGACGGCGCCGTGCTGGATGCGCAACTCGTGCTCCTCCTGAGCGAGCGCGACGCCGCGGCGCTCGGGCAGGCGGTTCCTGGTGCACAGCATCGGGTCGACCAGGTGAGCGCCCTGGTGCGGCGGCTGCGCTCGGCCGCGGCGGCAGGGTTGGGTGACCGCACCGACGACTCCCTGGCCGCGCTGACGGACGACCTCGACCGCGAGATCGTCGCACTGGACGCGGGCTCGCGCGAGCTGCACACGCTCAACGGCCACGACTCCCAGACCACCCGCACCTCCCTCCCCGGACGGACCGAATCATGACGTTCACCTCACGGCTCCGCGTGCTCTTCCGCACGAAGACCTCCCGGGCGCTCGACCGGTTAGAGGATCCCCGGGAGGCTCTCGACGACAGTTACGACCAGCAGGTCGCGATGCTGCAACAGGTGCGCCAGGGCCTGGCCGAGGTCGCGACCGCGAAGAAGCGCATCGAACTGCAGGGTCAGGAAATGGGTGCTCGGCATCGCCGCCTGGCCGCCCAGGCAGACCAAGCCCTCAGCCAGGGCCGCGAAGACCTCGCCCGAACCGCGCTGGAGCGCCGCGCCCTGCTGGAGAGCCAGGTGGCCGCGATCCGGGACCAGTTCACGGGGCTGCAACAACAGCAACAGCGGCTCCAGGACAATGAGCGGCGCCTGGCGGAGAGGGTCACGGCGTTCCGCACCGAGAAGGAATCCATCAAGGCCAGCTACGCGGCCTCCGTCGCGCAGGTCAAGGCGAACGAGGCCGCGGCGGGCATCGGTTCCCAGGCGACGGATGTGGGCGTCAACCTCGACCGGGCCAAGGACAAGGTGGCGCAGATGCAGGCCCGCGCCGCCGCCACTGACGAGCTCCTCGCCAACGGAGCGCTCAACGACCTCACCGCGCCGCCGGACGCCGACCTCGAGCGACAGCTGTCCAACGGTGCGATTCAGGCGGACGTGGAGCGTCAACTCCAGTCCATGAAGTCGGCCCGCGCCGCCCATGCTCCGCGCCGGGCCGGGGACGAGAACCCGGATGCCTGGCTGCGGATCGGCCAGGGGCAGGGCTGACACTCCCCAGGCTGACACTCCCCCGGCTGACACTCCCCCGGCTGACACTCCCCGGGCTGACACTCCCCGGCTGACACTCCCCGTTAAGCCGCTTTCCTGACGGGCTGTCAGCTGACCTCGCCCTTGTTCAGCTCGACGGTCGGCGCCTCGGGCGCATCCTTCGCCGGTCCGATTCCCACCGGCATGCCGGCCTCCGGGTGGTTCAGGTCGAAGGCAGGCCGTTCGGAGCGGATCCTGGGGATCGACCGGAAGTTGTGCCGCGGCGGCGGGCACGATGTCGCCCACTCCAGCGACCCGCCGTAGCCCCAGGGGTCGTCCACCAGAATTTTCTCGCCACGCCGGGCGGTAATCCATACGTTCAACAGGAACGGGATCATGGAGATGGCCAGCAGGGCTGCGCCGACCGATGACACCTGGTTCATCCAGGTGAAGCCGTCATCGGGCAGGTAGGAGGCGTAGCGGCGCGGCATGCCCACGACGCCGAGCCAGTGCTGAATCAAGAAGGTGGTGTGGAAGCCGATGAAGAGAAACCAGAAGTGCCACTTGCCGAGGCGCTCGTTGAGCATCTTGCCGGTCCACTTGGGCCACCAGAAGTAAAACCCGCTGAACATGGCGAACACGACGGTGCCGAACACCACGTTGTGGATGTGCGCCACCACGAAATAGTTGTCGTAGACGTGGAAGTCCAGCGGTGGCGAGGCCAGGATCACGCCGGTGAGGCCACCGAAGGTGAACGTGACCAGGAAGCCGATGGCCCAGAGCATGGGCGTCTCAAAGGTGACAGACCCCTTCCACATGGTGCCGACCCAGTTGAAGATCTTCACGCCGGTGGGCACCGCGATGAGCATGGTCATCAGGGAGAAGAACGGCAGCAGCACCGACCCCGTCACATACATGTGGTGCGCCCACACCGTCATCGACAGCGCGGCGATGGAGATGGTCGCGTAGATCAGGGTCTTGTAGCCGAAGATCGGCTTGCGGCTGAACACGGGGAACACCTCGGACACGATGCCGAAGAACGGCAGCGCGATGATGTAGACCTCTGGGTGGCCGAAGAACCAGAAGAGGTGCTGCCA
>NZ_JAODBG010000012.1 GCF_025463825.1 Cryobacterium sp. | reverse complement strand
GCCTCCCGTAGGAGTCTGGGCCGTGTCTCAGTCCCAGTGTGGCCGGTCACCCTCTCAGGCCGGCTACCCGTCGTCGCCTTGGTGAGCCATTACCTCACCAACTAGCTGATAGGCCGCGAGTCCATCCCAAACCGAAATTCTTTCCAACTCCTAGCCATGCGGCTGAAGCTCGTATCCGGTATTAGACACCGTTTCCAGTGCTTATCCCAGAGTTTGGGGCAGGTTACTCACGTGTTACTCACCCGTTCGCCACTGATCAAAGAAGCAAGCTCCTCATCACCGTTCGACTTGCATGTGTTAAGCACGCCGCCAGCGTTCGTCCTGAGCCAGGATCAAACTCTCCGTAAATGTTTAATAGCCTCACACGACCCTTCGACAAGCTCAGGGACCGCACGGGCACATCTAGTGTGTCCAGCCGCCGGAATAGGCGAACAGAACACAAGTTTGAAACTGACAGAACAAATCATTACTGACTTGCTTTGTTGTTTAAATGTTTTCCAAAGGAATCTCCTGGCCCTTCACCGCTAGAAACGGATCCAAACCACGAGGTTTTTGGCATTTGACATTGTGCACGCTGTTGAGTTCTCAAGGATCGGACGCACCCGACTTCAGGCCGATAAGGCTGTCGCTCCGGGGCACTTCGATGTTGTTTCTTGTTGTCCGCCTGGTTTCCAATTACTGGATTCGAAGCGAACTTCATCAAGCTGTGCAAAGCGAAGAATCGCTTTCTTTTCTGCTTGGAGTTGGTCCCGCTTGAGGCCGGAAGCTCTGCGGCTTTTCCGAACCTGTGGGGTGACGAGAGATGACTATACGTGGGTTTCGGAGGCCCTCGCAAATCACCTATGCATCCCGGGCGTGTCGGCCTCGCGGAGCTAGGGTCGAAGCACCAGCATCGCCGCTATCCGGAAGGCTTCCCCATGGAAACGACAGCCGACATCGTGATCGTCGGAGGGGGCCACAACGGCCTGACCGCCGCCGCCTACCTGGCCCGGGCGGGCAAGAGCGTGCTGCTCCTCGAGCGCGATGATCACGTGGGCGGCGCTGCCGTCTCGGCCACGGCATTCGCCGGGGTGGATGCGCGGCTGTCCCGCTACTCCTATCTGGTGAGCCTGCTGCCGGCGCGCATCATCGACGAGCTCGGCCTGGACATCGCGCTGGCCCGGCGGCGGTACTCCTCCTACACGCCGGACCCCGCGGATCCCACGCACGGCCTGCTGGTGGATTCCGGCGACGCCGACGCCACGCGCGCCTCCTTCGAGCGGATCGGGGCAGGGGGCGACATCGACGCCTGGGTCGCGCTCAGCACGGACCTCTCCCGCCTGGCACAAGCACTCTTCCCCTCGGTGTGCGAACCGCTGCCCACCCGCTGCGAGGCCCGCCGATTGCTGGGCGACAATGAGCTCTGGGCCGAACTCATTGAACGGCCCCTCGGGGACCTGCTCACCCGGCGCTTCGGCAACGACGTGGTGCGCGGGATCGTGGCCACCGACGGCCTGATCGGCACGTTCACCTCGGTGCACGACGCGTCCCTCGGCGCGAACGTGTGTTTTCTGTATCACTCCATCGGCAATGGCACCGGGGACTGGGATGTGCCTCTCGGCGGAATGGGGGCGCTGACCGGTGAGCTGGAGCGGGTGGCCAGGGGCGCCGGCGCGCGCATCTTGACCGGCGCGGAAGTGACCGGCATCAGCCCCGACGGCAGCGTTCGCTACCGGGTGGGTGCCGACGAACAGACCGTCACCGGCGGGTATGTCCTGGCGAACGTGGCGCCATGGGTGCTGCAGGGTCTGCTTGGAGACCCGCCAGGCGAGAAGCCGGAGGGCGCCCAGGTGAAGGTGAACCTGCTGCTCTCCCGGTTGCCGCGGTTGCGGGACGCCACCGTCTCCCCCGAGGCGGCGTTCGGCGGCACCTTCCACATCAACGAAACCCTGTCCCAGCTGGAGACCGCTTACGACGAGGCGAAGGCCGGACGGATCCCCGGCACCCTGGCCTGCGAGATCTACTGCCATTCCCTGACCGATCCAAGCATCCTCTCCCCCGACCTGATCGTCGCCGGCGCCCATACCCTCACGGTGTTCGGCCTGCACACACCGGACCGGCTCGCCCGGCCCGACAACACCGCCACCCGGGCAGCGCTGCAGGCCGCCGTGCTCGCCTCCCTCAATTCGGTGCTCGCCGAGCCCGTCGAGAGCCTGCTGATGACGGATGCCGCCGGCGCGCCCTGTATCGAGACCAAGACCACCGCCGACCTGGAGGACGCGTTGAACCTGCCCGGCGGCGACATCTTCCACGGTCGGCTGTCCTGGCCGTTCCTCGAGGACGACGAGGCCGTTCGGACCCCCGCCGAGCGCTGGGGGGTCGCCACCGCGCACCCCCGGATCCTGCTCTGCGGCGCCGCCGCGCGCCGCGGTGGCGGCGTCAGTGGGATCGGCGGCCACAACGCGGCGATGGCGGTTCTCGAGGCGGAGTGATCTCTGGCGGCGGCCGCCAAGAAGGCATAGCCTCAGAGAAAGGCTCGTGTTCACTCACCGTGGAGGTCACAATGCCCAGCCAGCCCGCCCCGGGTCCATCAGACATCGCTCATGCCACCGGGAGGTTTGCCCACCGGGCCGACGGGCTGTACCTGCTCTTCGACCGGATTTTCACAGCGGCCCCCGAGTACATCTGGGAGGGCCTGACCAAACCGGAGGCCCTGCACGCCTGGATCGGCACCTACACCGGCTCCCCGCTGACCGGGGCCGTGCGCTTTCGGATGGAGTCCAAGAACGACTCGGAATGGGAGTACGTGAGCATCCTCGAATGCGTCGCTCCCGCCCGCCTGGCGCTGGACATCGGCGAGGGCGAGGACGCCTGGCGGGTGCTCGCGCACCTGAGCGAGGGTTCGGGCAAGACCGTGCTGACCTTCGGGCTGCGACTGGATTCCCCGAGCGAAGCCGCCACCTTCGGCCCGGTCTGGGACTACTACCTGGACCGGCTCGTCGCCAACCGCACGCACCGCCCGATGCCGGCGTTCGGCCGGTACTACCCCGCTTTGAAGGCCCACTACCAGGACCTGATCGTGCCTCGGCGGGTGCATCCGCTCGAAAGCACCGATTCGCTCTGAGCTGCTCCCGGACGCCGCCGCTCCCGGAGGCCGCTACTCCCAGATGCTGGGCGCGGGCGCCCGGGTGGCCGGCATGGCCACGTCGGCGCTCCAGTCCAGCAGCCAGGCCGGCACCGTGACGCCGTCCGGCACGGCGCCGACGGCATCGGCGAGTTCCTCGATGGTGACGACACCGCCGGTGCGCTTGAGGAAGCGCCCGCGGATGAACCCCCGAGCGTAGACCTCGACCTCGCCGGGAACGGCATCCGGACCCTCGACGGGACGCACGAAACGCTGCTCGACGTAGACCGCCTTCTCATCGAAGCCCAGGATGCGCGACTCCACGGTGAACCGCTGGCCGATGGTGAGGGACTTGCGGAAGCTGATGGTTTCGGACACCACCACCGGGTACCAGCCCTTGGCCTGGAAGATGGCCCAGATGCCGGTGCGGTGCAGCATGTCGAACCGGGCAATGTCCATGATCGACAGGTACACGCCGTTGTTCATGTGCCGCAGGATGTCCTGGTCGGTTGGCAGGGTGATAAACCGGGTGCGTGCGACGTCGTAGTGCCCGAGCCGGGGCCCGAAGCGCGACAGCAGGGAGTGGAGCAGGGTTCGAAAGAACATGTGCACCCGCTGATGCTAGCGGGCGCCGGGGCGATCGCGCAGCGTGCTTCTTGCGTCGGATGAGCCCTCAGTCGAACTCGGGCAGGGCGACGAGAGCGTCGAGGGTGACCGAGACGGCGCGGGCCACACCGTCGGCCACCACGCTGCGATGCGGGTCGTAACCGGTGCCGTCAACGAGGTCGTCGGCGTTGGCCCCGTCGATGACGAGGCCGCCACCGGCCCGCACGCCGCGGGTGGAGGCGAGCACCAGCAGGGCGGAGAGCTCCATCTCGATGGCGAGCACGCCGAGCGTGACGTAGCCGGCCTGCTTGAGGTCGACGATCCCGGGGCGGAACGCCGCCCGGGTCCAGACAACGCCACGGTGGTGTGGCGCGCCGTGGTGCCGGGCCGCCGCCGCCAGTGCGAGCACCACCTCTGGCGCCGAGGCGGCCGGGTAGCTCTCCGGCACGAGCTGATGGGTGACGCCGTCGTCCCGCACGCAGGACTCGGCGATGATGAGGTCGCCGTCCCCGATGCCGCCCAACAGTGCGCCGGCCGTGCCGAGCCGGATGACGGTGGCCACGCCCGCATCCATCAGCTCCTGGAAAAGGCAGAGGGCCCCGGGGGCGCCCACGCCGTGGGAGGCGACCACGACCGGGGTCCCGTTCCATTCGCCCACGAACGAGCGGTACTCCCGTCGGTGGGCGACCTCCCGCACGTTGGCGAGCTGACGGGAGATGCTTTCGGCGCGGAACGGGTCGCCGACCACGAGAGCACGGCTGGGCAGCCCCGCGCGGGGCAGCCCGGTGACCGGAAACGGGTCGGCCTGGCTCATCGCGCTCCTCTGCTGGCGCAGCCCGGTGGCCCGGCCGCTACCGGACTTGTCTACCATGCGCCGGTCGGCCGCAGGGCCGAGGCGCAGGTCGCGCTAGGCCAGGGCGGGCTCAGCAGCAGAGGCGGGCCCTGCCAGCGCGGCCGCCGCCAGGCCCTGCGCCGCGGCCGGCAGCGCGGCCACGGAGCGCACGAACGAACCCAGCCGCTGGTAGACCTCCTGCGATTCGGGGTGCCGGGCATCCTGCTGCCAGGTGTGCCGGGTGTTGGTCCGGTGGCGCCCGTAGATCACCGTGTCGACGAGCACCGACCGGCGACGCAGCGCCTCGATGAAGTTGAGGTTGGCCCGGTAGAAGTAGTCCCGCTCCGAGGTGGTGATGAACACCGGCGGGAAGCCCTTGTCGAGCCACTCGATCGGCGAGAGGAACTTGGCAGCGTCGCGCAGGGACATGCCGCGGCTTCGCTCGGGCAGCAGCATCCTCAGGAAGTTGAGGCTGAGCACGAACCCACGCTCGAACATCACCGAGAAGTCGGCAATGCTGCAGTGCTGGACGAGACCGCGCAGATGCGCCGGCTCGATCTGGAGGTCGATGTCGTAGTGCTCGGCGAGGGCCTGGTCGCTGGCCGCGGCCGTGAGCAACGCCGCGATGTGACCGCCGGCCGAGTCGCCGCCGATGACGATGCGGGTCGGGTCGCCGCCGTAGTCGACGATGTTGCGCTTGACCCAGGTGAGCACCGCATTGGCGTCGTGCAGCATGTGGCCGATCTTGAACCGGGTGGCCATCCGGTAGTTCGCGTTGACCACCACCATGCCCTCGACCGCCTGACTGGCGGCGTACTTGGTGAGCGGTGCTTTGTCGCCGGAGGTCCAGCCGCCGCCGTGGAAGTAGATGTACACCGGCAACGGATCGCCGGCGGCGTGGGCGTCCGTGTCGTCGTGCGGCACGAGAACGTCGAGGCGGTGGTCCCGGATTCCGTCGCCCACGTAGTCGAGGTCGAAATGGTAGTCGACGGCGTCGATCGGGTCGGAATTGAACTTGTGCAGCTCCCCCGGTGCGACGCGGGTCATGATGGCCTTCCAGAGCCAGACCGGCACCCTCGCCAGCCCGGTTTCCCGGTGGGTGAGGTGGGCATCCGCTGCGGGGCCCGCGGCCGGATCGAACGTGTCGCTGGAGTGCGGTGTCTTCTGGAACATGGTGCCTTACTGCCGATGTGGCGCTGCCGGACGCGGCCAGGTTCTGCCGAGCTGGCGCTGGTAGCGCTTGCATCGTTTTACGGCCGCCAGACGAAGATAGGCGTCGTACTTTGAGATGACCTGAGAATCCCTCATCTCGTTCGGCACTGGCGTTGCGCGGGGGAGGCGCCGCTCGCGCTCCGTGTAATCCGGGCCGGCCGGGGGCGCGTCGACGGGCTAGGCGGCCGCGCCGCCGGCCACCCCGGTGGCCTCGAGCACGCCGCGGGCCAGGGTGTTGAAGTGCACGGTGAAGCCGAGCACGGCCGGGGTGGCCTGCGGGTCGACGTCGAGGCTGGCCACACTCAGGGCGTGCACCACGAACTGGTAACGGTGTGTGCCCGTTCCGGGAGGCGGGCCTGCACCGATGAAGGACGGCTGGCGGGCCTCGTTGGGCATCACGATCGCGCCGGCGGGCAGCAACGGCGAGTTCTCCACGCCGGCCCCGGTGGGCAGGCTGTCGACGTGCGCGGGAATATCGAAGAGCGCCCAGTGCCAGTAACCGGAGCCGGTCGGGGCGTCCGGGTCGTACACGGTGAGAGCGAAACTCTGGGTCTCGGCCGGGAACCCGCTCCACTGCAGGTCGGGTGAGACGTTCGCGCCGCCGGCACCGGTACCGTACTGGGCCGCGGCCAGCGGGCCGCCGTCGGTCATCACCGAACTGGTCAGGCTGAACTGGGGCACCTCGCCGAAACGGGCGAAGGGATCGATCGTTGTCATGCACACTCCATGGGACTGGTGGCGGTCTGGTTGGCCCAGCCTACGGTGGCCGCTGCCGAGCACGATTGCACCCGCGCCATAAAATGGACGGATGGCCATTCCGAAGATCCTGCTCTACTACGTCTTCACCCCCTTGGGCGACCCGGACGCCATCCGCCTGTGGCAGCGCGACCTTTGCGAGGCACTGGGCCTGCGCGGCCGCATCCTGATCTCGAAGGACGGCCTCAACGGCACCCTCGGCGGCGACCTGCCCGCACTCAAGCGCTACGTGCGCAAGACCCGCCAGTACCCGGCATTCGCCGGCATCGACTTCAAGTGGAGCGAAGGCACCGGCATCGACGAGTCCGGTGCGAGCGCGGACTTCCCCCGCCTGGTCGTGAAGGTGCGCGACGAGATCGTGAGCTTCGGCGCCCCCGACACCCTCACCGTGGACGCCGGCGGCGTCGTGGGCGGCGGCACCCGACTGGCCCCGGCCGAGCTGCACCAGCTCGTGGCCGAGCGGGGCGACGACGTGGTCTTCTTCGACGGCCGCAACGCGTTCGAGGCCGAGATCGGCCGGTTCCGCGGCGCCGTCGTGCCGGATGTCGCCAACACCCGGGAGTTCGCGGCCGAACTCGACAGCGGCAAGTACGACCACCTCAAAGGCCAGCCGGTGGTGACCTACTGCACCGGCGGCATCCGTTGCGAAGTGCTCAGCTCGCTGATGCGGGACCGCGGCTTCGGCGAGGTCTACCAACTCGAGGGCGGAATCGTGCGCTACGGCGAGGCCTACGGCGATGACGGACTCTGGGACGGCTCTCTCTACGTCTTCGACCAGCGGATGTCGGTGGACTTCAGCAATCACGCCGCGGTGCTCGGTCACTGCCGAGTCTGCGGCCAGGGCACCAAGAACATGCTCAATTGCCGCGACCTCTCCTGCCGCGAACAGCTCGTGGTCTGTCCGGACTGTGTGGCCATGGCAGCCCCGTCCTGCGCGGCGCACCCGGCGTAGACGGCCCGCTCCCGGGCCGGGCCGGTTCCCGGGCCGGGCCGGTTCCCGGGCCCATCGCCCTCACGCACACAGTAGTTGCTTGCGCACTTACCTAGCGTGTGCAATCATTTAGACCGCGCCTGCAACTACCAGCGTGAGCACGCAATGTGGATGCCCAAATTGCGCCCCCGAACCGTGAAGGAACCAGCATGCCCATTGGATTGATCGCACTCGCCCTCGGCGGCTTCGGGATCGGCCTGACGGAATTCGTCATCGCCGGCCTGCTGCCCGAGGTGGCCGCCGACTTCGCTGTGAGCGAGGCCGCCGCGGGCTGGCTCATCTCCGGTTATGCCCTGAGCGTCGCCGTCGGCGCGATCCTGCTCACCGCCGCCATGACCCGGCTGCCCCGCACGCACGTGCTCGTGGGCCTGATGGTGCTCTTTATCATCGGCAACCTGGTCTCGGCCCTCGCCCCGACTTACTCGATCATGCTGCTCGGCCGCGTCATCGCCGCCCTCTGCCACGGCGCCTTCTTCGGCATCGGTGCCGTCGTCGCGGCCGGCCTGGTGCCGCAGAGCAAGAAGTCCGGCGCCATCGCCATCATGTTCACCGGCCTCACCCTCGCCAACGTGCTCGGCGTGCCATTCGGCACGTTCATCGGCCAGAGCTTCGGCTGGCGGGCCACCTTCTGGGCCATCACCGTGATCGGTGTGATCGCCCTGGCCGGCATTGTGGCGCTCGTGCCGCAGGCCACCGACGACACCGCGCACGTGAGCAACCTTCGCGGGGAGCTGCGCGCATTCCGCTCGAGCCAGGTCTGGTTCTCGCTGGTGGTGACGGTCCTCGGCTTCGGCGGCATGTTCGGTGCCTTCACCTACATCGCGTACACCCTCACCGAGGTGAGCGGGTTCGGCAGCGCGGCCGTGCCGTGGCTGCTCGTGGTCTTCGGTGCCGGCCTGTTCGTCGGCAACATCCTCGGCGGCAGGGCCGCCGACCGACGCCTGGACCCCACCCTGGTGGTGCTCCTGATCGGGCTCGCCGTCGTGATGGCCCTCTTCGCCCTGACCGCCGCGAACCCCCTCGCCACCGTGATCGCGCTGGTCCTCATGGGCGGCTTCGGCTTCGGCACCGTGCCGGGCCTGCAGACCCGCATCATGCTCTATGCCGACAGCGCGCCCACCCTGGCCTCCAGCGCCAACATCGCCGCCTTCAACGTGGGCAACGCCCTCGGCGCCTGGATCGGCGGCATCACCATCAGCCTGGGCCTCGGCTACACCTCGCCGCTCTGGACGGGCGCGGCGATCACCGCCGCCGCCGCGCTCGTGATGATCCTCGCCGCCACCCGCCGCAGCGTGCTCCCGGCGAGCGCGCCGCTGGTGGAAGCGCCCGGGCAACCTGATTGGCCGGGCCGCCCCGCCGGGCGGCCCGGGCGGAACGAAGCCGGATCGCTTTCGATGCTTGGATGTCAGGGTGACCTATGACGTCGAGGCGATCCGCGCCCACTTCCCCGCCCTGTCCGCCGGCTCCACGCACTTCGACAGCCCCGGCGGCACGCAGACCCCGCGCGCCGTCGGCCAGGCCATCTACGACGTGCTCACCGGGCCGCTGTCGATCCGCGGCCGCCGCAGCCCCTCCGAGCGCAATGCCGACGACGCGGTCACCGAGTTCCGGGCCGCGATGGCCGACCTGCTCGGCGCCGACCCGCTCGGCATCGTCTACGGTCGAAGCGCCACCCAGCTGACCTACGACTTCTCCCGCCACCTCTCCCGGGGATGGGCCCCGGGCGACGAGGTCGTGGTGTCCCGGCTCGACCATGACGCCAATATCCGCCCGTGGGTGCAGGCCGCCGCCGCCGCCGGCGCGACCGTGGTGTGGGTCGACTTCGACCCGGCCACCGGCGAGCTGCCCGCGGCCGCCGTCGCCGCGGTTCTCACCGACCGCACCCGCCTGGTGGCCGCCACGGCTGCCTCCAATCTGATCGGCACCCGACCATCGATCGCCGAAATCGCCACCGTGGTGCATGCCGCCGGCGCCCTCTTGTTCGTCGACGGCGTGCACTACACGGCCCACGCCTACGTGGACCTCGCCGCGCTCGGTGCCGACTTCTTCGTCTGCTCGCCCTACAAATTCTTCGGGCCGCACTGCGGCGTGCTGGCGGCCGACCCGGCATTGTTGGCCGGCATCCGCCCGGACAAGCTGCTGCCGTCGACGGATGTGGTGCCGGAGCGCTTCGAGCTCGGCACGCTGCCCTACGAGACCCTCGCGGGTGTCCGCGCCGCCGTCGACTTCCTCGCCGGGCTCGGTGACCTCGCCACCGGCGTGCCGTCGCGGCCGACCGTCAGCCGCCGCGAGCGCCTTCGGGTCTCGCAGCGCCTGGTCGAGGCGCACGAGGATGCGCTGCGCGAACGGCTGGAGACCGGCCTGGCCGCCCTGCCCGGCGTGACCGTCTACTCCCGGGCCGCCGAGCGCACCGCCACGGTGCTGGTGGGATTCCACGGCCGGCCGGCCGCCGCCGCGGCCGAGCAGCTGGCCGAACGCGGCATCCTCGCGCCCGCCGGCTCCTTCTACGCGTTGGAAGCATCCCGCCACCTCGGGCTGGGCGATGACGGCGCACTGCGCGTCGGCCTGGCCCCGTACAGCACTCCGGCCGAGATCGACGCGCTGCTGGACGGCATCGCCGCGTTCATCGCCGGCTGACCTGAATCGCCGCTGTTTCCGCCGGCGGCCAGCGAAATGCCCGCGGACCGGCCACTCTTTCGAATAAACTGACGCAAGCGACAGAGGGGACACGGATGCCAACCGGCGCTGTCATCGAATTCAGGAACATCACCAAGAGGTTCGGCCAGACCACGGCCGTCACAGACCTCTCCTTCACCGTCGAACCCGGCCGGGTCACCGGCTTCCTGGGGCCCAACGGCGCCGGTAAGACCACCACCCTGCGGATGCTGCTCGGCCTGGTGGCGCCGACCTCCGGAACCGCTACCTTCGGCGGACTGCGCTACCGGGACCTGTCCCAACCGCTCGGCACTGTCGGGGCAGCCCTGGAGGCCGCCAGCTTCCACAGCGGCCGCACCGCCGCCCGGCACCTGGCCGCGTACACCCTGGCCGCGGGGCTCCCGCGCACCAGGGTTGCCGAGGTGCTGCGCACTGTGGGCCTGGCCGATCACGCGGACCAGCGCGTCGGCGGATACTCCCTTGGCATGCGCCAACGCCTGAGCCTGGCCTACTCGCTACTGGGCGACCCCGGCGTGCTGGTGCTCGACGAACCGATCAACGGCCTCGACCCAGAGGGCATCAAGTGGATTCGCGGGTTCCTCAGCAGCATGGCCGCCGAGGGACGCACCGTGCTGGTGAGTTCGCACCTGCTCAGCGAGGTGCAGCAGAGCGTCGACGACGTCATCATCATCGCCAAGGGCGAACTCGTGCACTCCGGTCCGCTGTCGAGCCTGGACACCAACGTCGCACCACAGGTCATCGTGGACTCCCCGAACCGGGACGCCCTCGTCACCGCCCTCACCGACGCGGGCCTGGCCTTCACGTCCGGTCGCACCGGCCTGATCGTGGCGGTGCCGGATCCGGGCCAGGTGGGACACATCGCCTTCGCCGCCGGCGTCGAGTTGAGCGTCCTGCACCGGCAGAAGGCGGGCCTGGAAGACTCCTTCCTCGCCCTCGTCGACGGAGGGGACTCCCTGTGAACCCGATCCTGCGCCCGGTGGCCGCCGAATTCAGCAAGATATTCAGCACCCGCATCTGGTGGATCCTCGCCCTCGTGCTGTTCGGCTACATCGCGCTGATCGCCGGCGGCCTGGCCGCCTTCCTGGGCGGTGTGGAGAACGGCTCCATCAGCCCGGATGCCGTCAACTCCGGCGGCGGTGCAGACCTGTCCACCCTGGGCGACCTGCCGCCGCTGATCTACAGCTTCGCGGCTTCCGTCGGCTACGTTTTCCCGGTGCTCCTGGGCGCCCTGGCCACCACGGGCGAGTTCCGCCACCAGACCCTCACGCCCACCTTCCTGGCCACCCCGAAGCGGGGCCGGGTCCTCAGCGCCAAGATCATCAGCATGTTCACCGTGGGTGCCGGCCTCGGCCTGGTCGGGCTGGCGGCATCCGCCGGCCTCGGCGCGCTGGTGCTGAACGGATTCGGGATCGACCCGATGCTCGCCGACGGTGAGACCTGGGCGCTGATCGGGCGCACCGTGCTCGCGATGGCGCTGTGGGCTGTGATCGGCGTCGGCCTGGGCGTGCTGGTGCCCAGCCAGGTCGCCTCGATCGTGATCGTGCTCGCCTTCACCCAGTTCGTCGAGCCGCTGTTGCGCTTCGCGTCCGCCGTCACCCAGATCACCGCCGACATCGGCAAGTTCCTGCCCGGCGCAGCCTCGGACGCCCTCGTCGGGGCGAGCTTCTTCACCCTCGCCAGTCCCGGCGGTGCGGTGCTGGAGAGCTGGCAGGGTGGCCTGGTGCTGCTGGCCTACGGGCTGCTGGCCACAGCGGGCGGCTACTTCACCAGTTGGAAGCGAGACGTCACCTAACCCTTGAGGGAGGCATCCGCCGGGCAGAAAGGCCCGGTGCCCGGCCGGCTCCTGGAATCGCGCCGGGTCTAGGGTGAAGTATGGCTGCCAACGAGTTCCGCGCGATCATCGTCACCCGCACCGAAGACGAGACGGGCAAGCGCCACCAGTCCGCCGAGCTGACGACGGTGACTGATGACGTGCTGATGGATGGCGACGTCACCGTCGCCGTCGAGTTCTCCAGCATCAACTACAAGGACGGCCTGGCCCTGATGGGCAAGCCCGGCGTCGCCAGGGTCTGGCCGCTGATCGCCGGCATCGACCTGGTCGGCACCGTCGAGTCCAGCACCGACCCGCGCTGGGCGCCTGGCGACCAGGTCATCCTCAACGGCGCCGGCATCGGCGAGAGCCACCACGGCGGTCTCGCCGAACGCGCCCGCGTCGCCGGCACCTCCCTGGTGCGCCGACCGGATGCCGTGAGCGCCGTGCGCGCGGCCGCCATCGGCACCGCCGGCTTCACCGCCATGCTTGCCGTGCTCGCCCTCGAACGCGCCGGGGTCGCCCCCGACTCCGGCGACATCCTCGTGACCGGCGCCTCCGGCGGGGTCGGCGGGGTCGCGATCGCCCTGCTCGCGGCGCGCGGCTACCGCGTGGTGGCCTCCACCGGTCGCGGTGGGGAGCTCGGCGACTACCTGCGTGGTCTGGGAGCCGCCGAGATCCTCGACCGCCACACCCTCGACGAAGCCGGCAAGCCGTTGCAGGCCCAGCGCTGGGCCGGCGCCATCGACTCGGTGGGCAGCTTCACCCTCGCCAACATCCTCGCCCAGACGCACCAGGGCGGCGTTGTGGCCGCCTGCGGGCTGGCCCAGGGACCCGACCTGCCCGCCACCGTGATGCCGTTCATCCTGCGGGCCGTCACCCTGGCCGGGATCAACTCGGTGGAGGCGCCGCCGGCCCTCCGCGTTCAGGCCTGGGACCGCCTTGCCGCCGACCTGGACTTCGACCTGCTGGACGGCCTCACCGAGGTCATTCCGCTGGCCGGATCCTTCGACGCGGCCGAGCGCATCCTGGCCGGCCGGGTGCACGGGCGCACCGTCGTGGACGTGCGCCGGTAATCCCTCCGGACGCTGAGGGAACGCCCAGCTAGGCTTCAGGAATGGCCCTTCTCGCTTCAGTCTTCGTCGCCCTCGCGGGCCTCCTGCACGTCTACATCTTCCTGATGGAAAGCACTTGGTGGACCCGGCCGAAGATCTGGCAGCGGTTCGGTCTGGCCAACCAGGCCGAAGCCGAGACGACCCGGCCGCTGGCCTACAACCAGGGCTTCTACAACCTGTTCCTGGCCGTCGGCGCGATCCTCGGACTGCTCCTCTACGTCGGCGGCCTCCAGCAGGCCGGCGCGGCCCTGATCCTGTTCAGCACGGCGTCGATGTTCCTCGCCGCGATCGTGCTCACCACCACCGGCCCCGGACGGGTGAAGTCCGCACTCACGCAGGGTACGCTGCCGCTGATCGGATTCATCCTATTCCTGTTCGCCTAGGCCAGGCGCCCGGGCGGCCCCCGCCGAAAGGACCGTTATGACCCACGTCATCCTCTTCGACCACGCCCAGGGCCTCACCGACGGGGTCGAGGAATTCGCCCAGCGGCTGCGCGACGCCGGCCACGACGTCGTCGTTCCCGACCTCTACGAAGGCCGCACCTTCGACACTCTCGACGCGGGCGTCGCCAACGCCGAAGCCATCGGCTTCGAGACCATCATCGAGCGCGGCGAGCTGGCGGCGGATGCCCTGCCCGAGAACACCGTCTACGCCGGTTTCTCGCTCGGCACCCTGCCTGCCCAGAAGCTGGCGCAGAGCCGCCCGGGCGCTCTGGGTGCGCTTCTGTTCCACGGCGGTATTCCGGCCGCCACCTTCGGGTCGGACTGGCCGAAGACGGCGCCGTTGCAGATGCACGTCGCCGAGGGCGACGAATGGGTGGAACTGGACGAGGTCGAGCAGCTGGCGGGAGACGCCAATCACGCCGAGCTGTCCATCTACCCCGGCTCGGCGCACCTGGTGGCGGACTCGAGCCTCGGAGAGTACGACGAGGACCTGGCCGAGCTCATCATTGAGCGCTCCATCCGGTTCCTCGACCGCCTGGCGTAGGTTCCTACTGGCAAGCGGGGTTGCTGGTCTGGCAGGATGGTCGCATGACCAGCGACGCGCCATCCGTTTTGCAGACCGTGGGCGCACGGCTGCGGGAGCTCAGGCTGCAGAGCGCGAGCACGACCTGATCCTCGGCGTGGGCGAGGTGGCCGAGTTCGACACCCGGGTGCCGCACGCCTTCGGCAGCGCCGACGCACAGCCGGCGGAGATCCTCACCTTGTTCGGCCAGACGGGCGAGCGCATCCACGTGCGCGCCAGCACCGTCCGCTGACTCAGCGAGGGCTCCTAGTCGGTCGAGTCCGGGGCCGCGGGCGCGTCGGGTACCTCCGGCACCACGGTCGGCTCGGCCGGCTCGGCCGGCTCGGCCGGCTTGGCGGGCCGGGGCCGTCTGGCCGGGGTGGCGGGTTTGACCGGCTTCGACGGGTCGGCTGGGTCGGCCAGTGCGACCGGCTTGGCCGGCGTGGCCGGCTTCGGCGTACGCGCCCGCTTGACGGGCTTGGCCGGGACGGCGCCGGGCGCGTCGGCGGTAGCGACCGGTTCGGCCTGCTCCGGCGCGTCGTCGGCCGCGGTGCCCTCGAGCTTGAGCGAGGCGATGAGGTCGGGCGCGTGGTTTGTGGAGAGGATCAACCGGGCGAAGTCGTCACCGATCAGGTCGATCACCACCGCCTGGCGCTTGCGCTTGATGGCCAGGAAGTCCTTGCCGCCGTGGAACTTCCAGGTGCCGATCGCCAGCACGAGGGGCACGAGCGCCCCGGGGGCGCGGATGCCGCGCATCCAGATCCACGGGTCGTCCGTGATCGTCACCGAGCGGATGGTGTCCCGCGCGATCACCAGGTTCTCCCGGCGGAACGCCAGCGTTTTCTCCGCGGGCGTCAGGTGAATCTCCAGCCGGTCCGGGTGCACGCGCAAAGAAGCCATGCGCATAGTCTGCCCGGTCCGGCTGGAAATCCCCCTGTCGGTTCCCCACAAGGCCCCAACTCAGGCCACCCAACCGTTGCCCGTGCGGACAATTGCGCCCGGTGCGCCGGGCGCAATTGTCCGGTTGGGCAACAGTTGGCGCGGGTGAGCCGCGGGTCAGACCGCCGGGCTGGCTTCGGCGGCGGCCTTCGCCGCGGCCGGCAGGGCCTCAAGGATGCGGCCGATCGAGTCACCGTCGTGTGCGGCGGAGACGAACCAGGCCTCGAAGACCGACGGCGGCAGTGAGACGCCGCTGGCGAGCATCGAGTGGAAGAACGGCCCGTACCGGAAGGCCTCCTGGCGCTGCACCTCGGCGTAGTTGCGCGGCGGGGTGATCGCCGCCTCCTGGCCGAAGACGAAACTGAACAGGTTGCCGGCGTGCTGCACGCTGTGCGCGACCCCCTCCGCGAAGAGGGCGCTCGAGACGGCGTCGGCGAGCAGCTCGGCCGTCTCGTCGAGGCGGGTGTACACCTGGCTGTCGGCCGCGGTGAGGGTGGCGATGCCGGCGGCCACGGCCACCGGGTTGCCCGAGAGCGTTCCGGCCTGGTAGACCGGGCCGGCCGGTGCAAGGAAGTCCATCACGTCGGCCCGGCCACCGAGCGCGGCGACCGGCAGGCCGCCGCCGATGACCTTGCCGTACGTGAACAGGTCGGGGGTGTACGTCTCGCCGTCCTCGGCCTGGAGGGCCCAATAGCCGCCCGGGTGCACCCGGAAGCCGGTGAGGACCTCGTCGACGATGAGCAGCGCACCGTACTCGTGCGCAAGGTCAGAGAGGGCGGCGTTGAGGCCGGCATCCGGCGCGACGACACCCATGTTGGCGGCGGCGGCCTCGGTGATCACCGCGGCGATCTGCCCGGGGTACGCCTCGAACGCGGTGCGCACGGCGTCGAGGTCGTTATAGGGCAGCACCAGGGTCTGCGCTGCGGTGGCGGCGGTGACGCCCGCCGAGCCGGGGAGCGCGAGCGTGGCCAGGCCGCTTCCGGCCTCGGCCAGGAGGCCGTCCGAGTGACCGTGGTAGTGGCCGGCGAACTTGATCAGCAGGTCGCGCTGGGTGAACCCGCGGGCGAGGCGGATGGCGGTCATGGTGGCCTCGGTGCCGGTGGAGACCAGGCGGAGCTTCTCGATCGCGCCCACCCTGCCCTTGACCAGCTCGGCCAGCTGGGTCTCACCGGGGGTGGAGGCGCCGAAGGACAGCCCGAGCGCGGCCGCCTCCTGCACGGCGGCGACGACGGCGGGATGCGCGTGACCGAGGATCGCGGGCCCCCAGGAGCTGACCAGGTCGACGTAGTCGCGGCCGTCGGAATCGGTGACGTAGGCGCCGGCGGCCTTCACCAGGAACAGCGGCGTGCCGCCGACCGAGCGGAAGGCGCGCACCGGCGAGTTGACGCCGCCGGGGATGGACAGCTGGGCGCGGGCGAACAGGTCGTCGTTGTGTGTGCCGGCGGTCATCGGGCATCCGTTTCGGTCAGCCAGGCGGCGAGTTCGACCGCCCAGTAGGTGAGAATGGCGTCGGCACCGGCGCGGCGGATGCTGAGCACCGACTCCTCGATGGCGCGGCGGCGGTCGATCCAGCCCTGCGCGGCGGCGGCCTCGATCATGGCGTACTCGCCGGAGACCTGGTACGCCCAGACGGGCACCTCGCTCTCGGCGGCAACGGCGGCGAGCACGTCGAGGTAACTTCCCGCGGGCTTCACCATGACGACGTCGGCGCCCTCGGCGATGTCGATGCGGGCCTCGCGCACGCCCTCGCGGCGGTTGGCGGGGTCGAGCTGGTAGGTGCGGCGGTCGCCGACGAGGGTGGACTGCACGGCCTCGCGGAACGGGCCGTAGTAGGCGGAGGCGTACTTGGCCGAGTAGGCGAGGACGGCGGTGTCGGCGTAGCCGGCTGCGTCGAGGGTGGCGCGCACGGAGGCGACTTGACCGTCCATCATGCCGGAGAGGCCGAGCAGCGCCGAGCCGGCCTCGGCCTGGGCGAGAGCCATGTCGTTGTAGCGCAGCAGGGTGGCGTCGTTGTCGACGGAGCCGTCGGCGGCGAGCACACCGCAGTGGCCGTGGTCGGTGAACTCGTCCAGGCACAGGTCGGTCTGCACAACGAGAGCGTCGCCCACCTCGGCCACGACGGCGCGGGTGGCGGCATTCAGGATGCCGTCCGGGTCGGTCGCGCCGGTGCCGGTGGCGTCACGCACCTCGGGCACGCCGAAGAGCATCACCCCGCCGATGCCGGCGGCGGCGGCCTCGGTCACCGCGCGACGGGCCCCGTCGATGCTGTGCTGCACGATGCCGGGCATCGAGGAGATCGGGGTGGAATCGTTCCCTTCGCGTACGAACAGCGGCAGGACGAGCTCGGCGGGGTGGACACGGGTTTCGCTGGCCAGGCGACGCAATGCGGGGGTGCTGCGCAGTCGTCGCGGGCGGATGACGGGGTTTATCACCCGACCAGCCTAGGCCTCCTGCCTGAGTGCGGCTCCGGGTCAGTGCACCGGACTACGCCTGAGGTACCCCGGAGTGGCCACGCCCGCTCGGCCGGACCGCCGTGATCGCGTCGACGATTCGCGTCACGCCGAAGTCCCAGGCCCGGTCGACATCACCGCCCAGCTGAAAGGTGCCGTTCAGTTCCATACTGATGAAGCCAGTGGCCCACGCGGTCAGGGTGCGGGCGGCCTCGAGGGCATGGTCGGCACCCGCGAGGTCCCCGGCTGCGCGCAGGATGGCTTCACTCGCCGCGGCCGCGACAGCCCGGTCGGCGACCGGCGTGCCGGCCCCCGGCGTCATGACCAGCTGGAAGGCGGCAGGCCGCTCATGGCCGAATGCACGGAGGATGTTCGCGAGCCGCACCGGATTCGCGCCGGTGGTCATCCGCCCGGCCAGCTCGGTCAGCGTCGCCTCCGCCACCAACTGGATCAGCGAGTCGCGACTCTGCACTCGCTTGTAGAGCGAGGGCGTGCGCACGCCGACCCGCTGGGCGACGGCGTGCATGGTGAGCCCGGCGAGTCCGTCCTGCTCCAGCAGGTCGCGCGCGGCGAGCACGATGGCGTCGAGGGAAGTCCGGTCTGGTGTGGGCATGTCGCCAGTATAGCTATTGACGATAGCCATGATGGCTATGTAGCATAGCCATCATGAAACTAACCTCCGCTGTTCATCGCATCGGCAACGACATCGTCGCCGTCTACCTCGTCGACACCCCGGAGGGGGTGACCATCATCGATGCCGGGCTGGCCGGTCATTGGAAAGAGCTGCTCGCCGAGCTCACCACAATGGGCCGCACGCTGTCAGACGTCAAGGGACTGATCCTCACCCACGGTGACTCCGATCACCTCGGTTTCGCGGAGCGCCTGCGGCGTGACCACGGCGTGCCGGTCTACGTGCACCCCGGCGATGCCGACCGGGCGAAGGGCGGCGCGAAGCCCGCGACCGCGAAGCAGACGATGAAACCGGTCGCCGTGCTGAAGTTCGCCGTGTACACGCTCCGGAAGGGCGGCCTGCGCACCACGCATCTCACCGAGGTCCTCGAGGCGCACGACGGCGAGACCCTCGACCTGCCGGGCACACCGCAGATCATCGGGCTGCCCGGTCACTCCGCGGGCAGCATCGCGATCTACGTTCCCGTCGCCGACGCCGTGTTCGTGGGGGACGGCCTCACCACCCGGCACGTTCTCACCGGCGTCGACGGCCCCCAACCGGCGCCGTTCACCGACGAACCTGAGCGGGCGATCGCCTCGCTCCGAGCCCTCGTCGCCACCGGGGCGACGTGGGTGCTGCCCGGCCATGGCGCGCCGTACAACGGCGGCGTCCAGGCCGCGGTCGTCGCGGTCGAGAAGGCGGCGCGGGACGCGCGATAACGCGCCGGCGCGCCGTCGGATCGCGGCGGCGGACCGGACAGGGGAACCGGCGCGCTACAGGTCCCGGGGGGCGAGGCCCACGAGGGCCTCGATGAGGGCCTCGGCGCTGGGCGAGTCGGCGACCACGTCCACGTGCAGGCCCAGAACGGATGCGTCCTTCGCCGTGCGCGGGCCGATGCAGGCGATCAGCGTGGTCCGTGGAATCGGGCCGAGCTGGTCCTGCACCTGCTGGGCGACGCTGCCGCTGGTGACGAGCACGGCATGCACCCGGCCCGCCTTGACGTCAGCGACGACGCGATCGGCAACCGGAACCCCGACGGTGCGGTAGGCGACGACGGACTCCACATCGTGGCCGATCCGGCGCAGGCCCTCGGAAAGCAGCGGCTTGGCGATCTCGGAGCGCAGGGTGAGCACGCGTAGGGGGATGACGCCCTGGGTGGCCGCTTCCCACTCCGAGAGCAGGCCCTTGGCCGAGTTGTCGTCCGACGGCACCAGGTCGACGTGGTAGCCGGCGGCGATGAGCGCCGCAGCGGTGGTCTCCCCGACTGCGGCGATGCGAGTGCCCGGGGCCACGACGGCGCGGTGCGACGACAGCACGTCGACGGTGGTGGCGCTGGTCACGGTCATCCAGTCGAAGTCGCCGGCGGCGAGCCTGGCCAGGGCCGCCTCGAGTGCGGGGGCGTCGTCGGTGGGCGCGAAATTGATCATCGGCGCGACGATCGGCAGCGCACCGCGGGTGCGCAGGTTGGCGGCGACCTGGTCACCCCAGGGACCGCCGCGCGGCACGAGAACGCGCCAACCGGCGAGGGGCTTGTCGGGATTGTGGCTCATGAGGTCACCTTCAGCGGGGCGAACTCGGCGGCACCACCGGCGAGGAGCTCCTTCGCGGCGCGCTCGGCGACGTCGAAAGCGGCATCCTGCAGGTCGGCAATCGAGTGCGACCCGGGGGTAGCAGCGTGCGAAGCCGTGATCCGGCGGGTGCCGTCGGGGCTGTACACGGTGGCAGTGAGGAAGAGCAGACCGTCGTCGATCACGGCGGTCGCCCCGATCGGCGCGGCGCACCCCGCTTCGAGCCGGGCGAGCACGTGGCGCTCGGCGGCCACGGTGGCCTGGGTGGTGGCGTGGTTGAGCACGGCGAGGGCCTTGGCGAGCAGCCGGTCGGGCTTGCCATCCCGCACCTCGATCGCCAGGGCGCCCTGGCCGGGCGCGGTGGGCCAGTCGGAGAGTTCGAGGTAGTCGGTGGCCATGTTCTCGAGCAGGCCCAGCCGGCCGAGGCCGGCGGCGGCGAGCACGACGGCGTCCAGCGTCCCATCGGCGACCAGGGAGAGCCTGGTGCCGACGTTGCCGCGGATGTCGACCACGGCGAGGTCCGGGCGCAACTGGCGCAACTGGGCGGCCCGGCGGGGCGAACCGGTGCCGACCTTGGCGCCCTCCGGCAGGGTGGCCAGGGTGAAGCCGGCGCGGGCGCAGAGCACGTCCCTGGCGTCGGCACGCTTGGGCGTGGCGCCGATGGCCAGGCCCGGGAAGACATCCGTCGGCAGGTCCTTGAACGAGTGCACCACGACATCGCACTCGTCGTTGAGCAGTGCCTCCCGGAGCGCGCTGGCGAAGACGCCGGTGCCGCCCAGGCTGGAGAGGGATTCGCGGGACACGTCACCGTGCGTGGTGATCGGGATGATCTCGACCTCGCCGCCGATCGCCGCCTGGATGCGGTTGGCGACCGTGGTGGTCTGGGCCATCGCGAGGTCGCTGCCCCGGGTGCCGACGCGGATGACGCTCACGGCGCCACTCCGGCGACCGCCGGCTTGAAGCCGAGGCGCACGTTCTCGCAGCAACCCGGCCGGCAGATGTCGTACCAGGGACCGAGGTCGGTCAGCGCGGGCCGCTCGTCGGCGGGGACGTCGTTCAGGCGCTCCTCGACAAGGTCGATGAGCCCGGAAACGTAGACCGGGTCGGCGCCGGGGGTGGGCACGCGCACCGAGAACAGGCCGTGTTCCTTCGCGGTTTCGGTGGCCTCATTGTCGAGGTCCCACATCACCTCCATATGGTCGCTGACGAAGCCGAGCGGCACGATGACCACGGCGCGAATGCCGCGGGCGGGCAGCAGCGCGATGGCGTCGTTGATGTCGGGCTCCAGCCACGGCATGCTGGGCGGCCCGCTGCGGGACTGGTAGACCAGCTGCCACGGCGACTCGAGGCCCCGCATGACCACGTCGGCGACGGCGAGGTGCTGGGCGGCGTAGGCGCCACCCTCCCCGAAGCCGCGCTCGGCGGGGCCGCTCTTGGCGGCATCCGTGGACGGGATCGAGTGCGTGGAGAACAGCACCTCGACCTCGGTGGCGAGGTTGATGCCGGGGTTCGCCGCAACGACATCGGCCAGGCCCTGGCGCACCCCGGCGATGAACGGGGTGACGAAGCCGGGGTGATCGAAGAACTGGCGGACCTTGTCGATCTGCACGGTGCCGGTGAGCCCGGTGCTCTCCAGCGCCGCGGCGAAGTCCTCGCGGTACTGACGGCAGCCGGAGTAGGAACTGTAGGCGCTGGTCGCGATGGCGAGCAGTCGATCCTGGCCGGCGGTGTGCGCCTCGGCGATGGTGTCCGGCAGGTAGGGAGCCCAGTTGCGGTTGCCCCAGAGCACCGGGAGGTCGATGCCGCGACGGTCGAGCTCGGCCTGCAGGGCGGCGCGCAAGATGCGGTTCTGGTTGTTGATCGGGCTGATGCCGCCGAAGTGGCGATAGTGCACCGCGACCTCTTCGAGCCGTTCCTCGGGGATGCCGCGGCCGCGCGTGACGTTACGCAGGAACGGGATCACGTCGTCCTGGCCCTCTGGCCCGCCGAAACCAGCGAGCAGGATGGCGTCGTAGTCGGTCATTACTGCAGGACCTCCACCAGTTCAGCGGTAGTGATTCGGCGGCCGGTGTAGAAGGGCACCTCTTCGCGCACGTGGCGGCGGGCCTCGGTGGCGCGGAGTTCGCGCATCAGGTCGACGAGCTCGGTGAGTTCGTCGGACTCGATCGGCAGCAGCCATTCGTAGTCGCCGAGGGCGAACGAGGAGACCGTGTTGGCGATGGCGCCGCGGAACGCGGCACCCTTGCGGCCGTGGTCGGCGAGCATCTTGCTGCGTTCGGCCTCTGGCAGCAGGTACCACTCGTAGCTGCGCACGAACGGGTAAACGGTGAGCCAGGACTTGGGCTCGACACCGCGAAGGAAGCCGGGGACGTGGCTCTTGTTGAACTCGGCGTCCCGGTGCACACCCATGGCGTTCCACGTCGGCAGCAGGCTCTTGAGCAGGCGACTGCGGCGCAGTTCGCGGTTGGCCCACTGCAGGGTCTGCGCTTCGTCGGCGTGCGTCCACAACATCACGTCGGAGTCGGCGCGGAGGCCGGAGACGTCGTAGATCCCGCGCAGGGTGACGCCCTCGGCTTCGACGAGGGCGACGATGTCGTCAAGCTCGTCCACGAACCGCGGCACGTCCCGGCCGTCGAGGTCGTCGGGGTTGGCCGGGTCCTTGCGCAGCACAGTGAAGAGGGTGAATCCGGAGGGGGAAGCCTCGGGAGATCCAGCCTCTGACGAGGGGTGTGAATCGGGGGTGGGCACGGTCATGTCTACTGCCTCTCCGGCAGCCGGGTGAGTCATGTCTACTAGTCTCTACCGCTTTGCCCGGAGAGCCAAAAGTAGACCACCGAGCGCCGGGATGCCGCTCGGATGCCAACCAGCGGTCGGGTCACCGAACGGCGAGCGGCCGCAGACCCGAAGGAGGGTGCCGGCCGAAGCCGACACCCTCCTGGAAGACGTCTAATCGATCGCGTTATCCGCTCAGCGGCGGTCGAGGATGGTCTTGAGTCCCCACCACACGCAGGTGCCGACGGCGGTCGCCGCGGCGAGCGCGATGCCCGCCAGCGCGGCCGGATTGTCGTCGCCGAGCCGGTGCAGGCCGAGCGTGACGCGGCGGGTGTTGATCTTGACCTGCTTGGGCACGTTGAGCTTGTACTCGATCGCGTCCAGGGTGCCCGCGAGCGCGGCGCGGGCACGGTCGGCCTCTGCTCGCCGTTCGGCGGTGCTGTGGTTTTCCGACTGGGTCTCGTCAGTGCTCATACTGGCCAACTCCCTTGAATGCGTCGACGTCCCTCTGAAGGCTGGCGGTCACGCCATCCGGGTCGTGCTTGGTGCCCTTCTTGACCCGGTTGAGGCCGATCAAAGCGAGGATCACCGCGACGAGGAGCAGTACGACGGCGACGATCAGTGCCGCCAGCCAGAGCGGCAGCACCAGGTCGAGCGCGATGACCGCCAACGCGATGAAGACGATGACGGCGAAGAACGCGAACACCGCGGCACCGACGAACAGGCCGATGCCCAGGCCCACGTTCTTGGCCTTACCGGAGATGTCGGCCTTGAAGGCGTCGATCTCCGCCTTGATCAGGGCGGTGATCTGGCCGGGGAGTTCACTGATGAGCGTAAGCAGTGACTGCTTGCTCTTGGGGTTGTACCCGCTGGTGCTCACTGGCATCCTTCCTGGATGGTCGGCTCTGGGGTCACTGTGAATCGGCGTCGGCGGCAGACGTGGCCGCAGAGTCAGCCGACGCCGCTGCCGCCTTCGCGGATGTGGTGGCTGCTGCCGCCGCTTTGCCGGCTGCCGTGGCACTGCCGGCTTCGGTGCTCTTGACCGTGCCGGTCTTGTCCTGCACGGCAGAGACGACCTTCTTGCCCGCTTCGAACAGGGCTCCGGGAACGTCGCCGACGCGCTCGAGGGCGAAGTCGCGCACCTCGTTCACTCGACGCTGCACGGGCGGCCGGCTCCACAGGTCAGAGGCAGCGGATGCGATCTGGTCGTAACGCTTACGACCGGCGCGAGCGCCCAGCACGTAGCCGACGAGTCCGCCCGTGATGAAAAGTAGCTTTCCCCGCATTGTGACTCCATTCCTTGACGTTCATGTTTTTCCCAGCGTAACCCCCCTGCCCGGCGAGGAACATGTGCCCGAAGGAAGAACAGCCCTGATCAGAGGTCTAGCACTGCCCGTCTGCCGCGGATACCCGCGTTGATCGCATCCGGAATGACGGAGGCCAGCCCGGTGCCGGAAAGCCAGCCGCCGGTGACGTCGAGTCCGGGGGTCGCCTCGACCATCTCGCGCACCCGGCGGATGCGGTCGGGGGCGCCGAGCGTGGCGGGGGAGAGCCCGTCGCTCCACAGGGTGCGGGCGAAGCCGCGGACCTGGGCCGCGGAGAGGTCGACCCCGAGGATGGCGGCGGCGTCGTGCACGGCCAGGTCCAGCAGCTCGTCGTCGCTGAGGTCGAGGGTGGGCACGCCGGCGCCGGCCCGTCCGAAGGACAGCCGAACGACGTGCCGCCCGGCCGGGGTGAGGGCGGCGAGCCAGTCCCACTTGGCCGTGGCGTGGGTGAGTGCCTTCGCCGTCACGCCGGGGGTGTCGACGGCGACGAGCACACCCGTGCCACGAGGATGCGCGTCCAGGGCCGGGGCGTCGAGCACCAGGGTGGCGAGCTCCACGGCGGCCGGCGCCGGCCAGTCGAGCGCGGCCAGGGCGGCGAAGTCGACGCCGAGCGGCTCCAGCAGGGCCAGGGCGGCCGCGGCGGGCACGGCGAGGATCACGTGGCGGGCCTCGAGGGTGCGCGGCGCGGCGCCGATGATCGTGCCCGCGTCGGCCGGGTCGGCGGCGGCGCTCTCCGGCGCGAGGTCGACCAGCCAGGTACGCGTGGACGTCACTGTGCCGTCGGCGGCGACGGTGTCGGTATCGACGGGGCGGAACCCCGTCACCGGGGTGGCCGGGCGGATCTCGGCGTCGAAGCGCTCGAGGTCGGCCACGAGGGCCGCCACCAGGCGGTGCATGCCGCCGTCCAGTCCCCGCACGGCGGAGCCCGCCGGGGCGGCGGTGCGCAGAGCCAGCACCGCGCCGGACAGCGATCCGACCGTGGTGAGGGCGTTGTTCAGGCCGGGTGCGACGACGTCCACCTCGAGGTCACGGGCGTCGGTGGCGTACACTCCGCCGGCGACGGGGCTGACGAGGCGGTCGAGGACCTTCTTGCCCATCCGCTTCTCGACGAGCTCGCCGAGGCTGTGCTCCCGCCCGATCTTGAGCACCGGCATCACCCGGTCGGCGTAGGCGCGCAACGCGCCGGACCAGCCGATGGCGCGGCGCACATCGTCGGCCAGCGGCGAGCCGGGGATGCCGAGCACCCCGGCGGCCGGCAGCGGCACGCTCATCGCGGCACCGCCGGCACGGTTCGGCGGCAGGTGCAGCCAGGCGCCGGCCGGGTTGGGCTCGATGATCTGGTCGGTGAGGCCGAGATCGTCGAGGAACGCCGCGACGGTGTTGCCGCGCACCGCGAAGCTCTCCGCCCCGCTGTCCAGCAGCAGGCCGGCCACCTCCTGACGCCCGACGGCACCGCCGACGGCGTCGGCCGCCTCCAGCACCGCAACGCTGAGCCCGAGGTGGGCGCACTCACGGGCCGCGACCAGTCCGGCGACACCGCCGCCGATGACCAGAACGTCTTTCATGACCGTGCCTTCCGTCTCCGGCGCTTCGCGCCGCGGACTCGCTGCTCGCTACAGGGCGAGCGAGGGGGTGGAGCTGGTTGCGTGCACGAACTCGACCAGCCGGGTGAGCACGTCGGGGTTGGTTTCCGGAGGCACCCCGTGACCGAGGTTGAGGACGTGGGCGGGGGCCGTGCGGCCGCGTTCGAGCACGTCGAGGACGTGCGCCTCGAGCACCGGCCAGGGCGCGTTGAGGAGGGCGGGGTCGATGTTGCCCTGCACGGGCACCACCCCGCCGAGCCGCCGGCTGGCCTCGTCGAGCGGCACCCGGTAGTCCACGCCGACCACGTCGGCGCCGATGCCGTGCATGGCCTTGAGCAGTTCACCGGTGCCGACACCGAAGTGCACGACGGGCACGTTGCGGCGGATCGACTCCGGGTCGGCGGCGCCGTCGCCGACGGGCTCCGCGTAGGTGAGGTCGCGCACATGGGCGATGGCGGCGGTGGAGGCCGGGGCGACGAAGCGGGAGTAGTCGCTGAGCGACAGCGCGCCGGCCCAGGAGTCGAACAGCTGCGCGGCGCTGGCGCCGGCGAGCACCTGCGAGCGCAGGAACCGGCCGGTGACCTCGGCGGTCCACGCCATCAGCGCCGCCCAGGCAGCCGGGTCGGAGTGCATGAGCGTGCGGGCGTGGATGTGGTCCTTGGACGGCCCGCCCTCGACGATGTACGCGGCCAGGGTGAACGGCGCCCCGGCGAAACCGATCAGCGGGGTCGAACCGAGCTCGGCGACGGTGCGGGCGACGGCCTGCCGGATGGGCTCCAGCGCGGTGTCGAGCACGGCGGGGTCCAGGGCGGTGAGGCGTTCGACATCCGCCGCGGTGCGAACGGCCCTGGCCAGCACCGGACCCTTGCCGGCGACGATCTCGACGTCCACGCCCACGAGCTTCAGCGGCACGACGATGTCGCTGAACAGGATGCCGGCGTCGACCCCGTGCCGGCGGATCGGCTGCAGGGTGATCTCGCTGGCCATCTCGGGGTCGAGGCAGGCGTCGAGCATCCGGGTGCCGACCCGCAGCTCACGGTACTCGGGCAGCGACCGGCCGGCTTGGCGCATGAACCACACCGGGGTCACGGCGGGGCGGGTGCCCTGGTACGCCCGGATCAGGCGGGAGTCGGCGGTGCGGCCGGCGGAAAGTGGGTGCAACTCGTCGAGGTTCATCCGTTCAATTGTCTCCTAAATCTTGGATTCCACACGATTCCCGACCGCACTGCTACACAACGTAGAATCAAGCAGTGCTGATTTGTCTGTCCGCGAACCACAAGAACTCCAGCTTCGACGTGCTCGAAAAGCTCTCCGTCGGCGCGGACGCCGCCGCCGGCGGCATGCTCACCGGGCACCATGCGCTCAGCGGCGCTGTTGTCGTGGCCACCTGCAACCGGTTCGAGGCCTACCTGGACCTCGACGAACCGTTCGGTGTCTCCCCGCTGCCCGCGGTCTACGCGGCCATCGACGCCGTCAGCGCCAGCACCGGCGTCAGCGCCGACCTGCTGCGCGACACCCTCGACCTCGTGCACGGCAACGGTGTCGCCGAGCATCTCTTCGCCGTGACCAGCGGGCTCGAGTCCGTCGTCGTCGGCGAGGGCGAGATCGCGGGCCAGGTGCGCCGCTCGCTCGAGGAGGCCCGCGCCAAGGGCACCACCAGCCCGGAGCTGGAGCGATTGTTCCAGCGGGCCTCCCAGACCTCCCGCGGCGTGAAGAACCGCACCGGCATCGGTGCGGCCGGCCGGTCGCTCGTGCGGCTGTCCCTGGAGCTGGCCGAGAGCCGGGTCACCGACTGGGCGCACACCCGGGTGCTGCTGGTGGGCACCGGCCGCTACGCCGGCGCCTCGTTGGCCGCCCTCCGCGACCTCGGCGTCACCGATGTGCGGGTCTACTCGCCGTCCGGCCGGGCCGTACGCTTCGCCGCGTCGCACGACATCGCGGCCGTTCCGACGGATGCCGCCGCCCTGGCCGCCGAGTCGGCGCTGGCGGACCTGATCCTCACCTGCACCACCGCGGAGCACCACGTCATCGACGCGGGCATCCTCACCACCGGCCGGGCGCTGCTCGCCGCCCGGCACAGCGCCGCGGCGCCCGTGGCGAGCCTCAGCGGCGACACGCCCGCCGTGCGTTCCTGCCCGGTCGGCGACACCGAGATCGCCCGTCAGCTGGTCATCGACCTGGGCCTGCCGCGCAACGTCGACCCCGACGTGAGCGACGTGCCCGGCGTCGAACTGCTCGACCTGGAGACCATTCGCATCCACGCGCCGCTCGAGCAGCTCAACGCCACGAGCGAGGCTCGCAAGCTGGTGGGCCGGGCGGCGAAGAAGTTCTCGGCCGTGGCAGAGGAGCAGAGCCTTGCGCCCGCCGTGGTGGCGCTGCGCTCCTACGTCTTCGACATCCTCGACGCCGAGATCGAGCGGGCGCACGCCCGCGGCGACAACAGCGAACAGACCGAGTCCGCCCTGCGGCACCTCACCGGGGTGCTGCTGCACACGCCGATGGTGCGCTCCCGCGAACTGGCCAGGGCCGGCGAGCAGGCCGCATTCCTCGGCGGCCTCGAGGCGCTGTTCGGC
The DNA here is from genome assembly GCF_025463825.1 of Cryobacterium sp. Lineage (GTDB taxonomy): Bacteria > Actinomycetota > Actinomycetes > Actinomycetales > Microbacteriaceae > Cryobacterium. The sequence continues at coordinate 32,365 of NZ_JAODBG010000012.1, read as the reverse complement.
ATCGACGTGACGTTGCCGGAGCTCGGCGCCGAAGCGGCCCACCTTCCCGCGGCCGGCGACGCCACCGCCGCCTCCTGACGTGCGGGCGGTCTGGTTCGACACCTTCGGCGTGCTGCCCGAGCTGCGTGAGGTGGCCGACCCCGAGCCCAGCGCCGCCGGCGTTGTCGTGCGGGTGGAGGCCACCGGTCTCTGCCGCAGCGACTGGCACGGCTGGCTCGGCCACGACGACGGCATCGGCCTGCCGCATGTCCCGGGTCACGAACTCGTCGGCGTGATCGACGCCATCGGTCCCCTCGTCACGTGCTTCGCGGTGGGCCAGCGGGTCACGGTGCCGTTCGTGTGCGCCTGCGGCGACTGCCCGGAATGCGCGAGCGGCAACGCGCAGGTCTGCCGCAACCAGACCCAGCCCGGCTTCACCCACTGGGGTTCGTACGCCGAACGGGTGGCGTTGCACAACGCCGACATCAACCTCATCAGGGTGCCGGACGACCTCGATGCCGGCGCCGCCGCCCTGCTCGGCTGCCGGTTCGCCACGTCGTACCGCGGTCTGGTCCACCAGGCCAGGGTCGTCGCCGGAGAGACCCTCGTGGTGGTCGGTTGCGGCGGGGTGGGCCTGTCGGCGGTGATGATCGGTGCGGCGCTGGGCGCCCGGGTGATCGCCGTGGACATCAGCGTGGACGCCCTGGCCGCCGCCGCGCGCGCCGGCGCGGTCTACACGGTCAACTCCAGCGGGATGAGTGACGACGCGGTGGTCGAGCGGATCCGCCTGCTCTCCGACGGGGGCGCGCAGGTGTCGGTGGAGGCACTCGGCCGGGAGAACACGGTCGGCATCGCCATCCGCTCGCTGGCCACCCGCGGTCGGCACGTGCAGATCGGCCTGCTCGCCGAGGACCCGCGGTTGCCGCTGGGCGAGGTGATCGGCCGGGAACTGGCCGTGCTCGGCAGCCACGGCATGCCCGCAAGCGACTACCCGGAGCTGATGGCCCTGGTCGCCGGTGGCTCGTTGCGCCCGCAGGACCTGATCGCCGCCCGCATCCCGCTGGCGGAGGCGCCCGGCGCCCTGGCCGCAATGTCAGCCGCGCTGCCGGCGGCCGGCGTCACCCTGATCGACCTGACCCTGCCTTAACCCCCGGGTTCCCCGCGCCGGATCGCGGACGCTGCGCGGGTACGGCGCCGCTGCGCGGGTGGCGCGCCACCCGCGAAACGGCGCCCGACCCGCGCAGCGCGAAAGGCGGGTCAGGCGCCGGATGGCGCGGGTCAGGCTCCGCGCAGGCGCACGGCCAGGTAGGCGTCGAGCTCGGCCAGCGACACGCGCTCCTGCGCCATGGTGTCGCGGTCACGCACAGTGACGGCCTGGTCGTCGAGCGAGTCGAAGTCCACCGTGATGCAGTACGGCGTGCCGATCTCGTCCTGGCGGCGGTACCTGCGGCCGATGGCCCCGGCGTCGTCGAAGTCGACGTTCCAGGACTCGCGCAGGCGCGCGGCCAGCGAGCGGGCCATGGGCGAGAGGGCCTCGTTGCGGCTCAGCGGCAGCACGGCGGCTTTGATCGGGGCCAGGCGCGGGTCGAGCTTGAGCACGGTGCGCTTGTCGACGCCGCCCTTCGCGTTGGGCACCTCCTCCTCGTGGTAGGCGTCGACCAGGAACGCCATCAGCGAGCGGGTGAGGCCGGCCGCGGGCTCGATCACGTAGGGGATCCAGCGTTCGTTCTTGGTCTGGTCGAAGTAGGAGAGGTCCTTGCCGGATGCCTCGGAGTGCGTCTTGAGGTCGAAGTCGGTGCGGTTGGCCACACCCTCCAGCTCGCCGAACTCGCTGCCGGTGAAGCCGAAGCGGTACTCGATGTCGACGGTGCGCTTGGAGTAGTGCGAGAGCTTTTCCGCGGGGTGCTCGAAGAGGCGCAGGTTCTCGATGTTGATGCCGAGGCCCGTGTACCAGCTCATCCGCTGGTCGATCCAGTACTGGTGCCATTCCTCGTCGCTGCCGGGCTCGACGAAGAACTCCATCTCCATTTGCTCGAACTCGCGGGTGCGGAAGATGAAGTTTCCGGGGGTGATCTCGTTGCGGAAGCTCTTGCCGATCTGGCCGATGCCGAACGGGGGCTTCATCCGCGCCGCCTGCAACACGTTGGCGAAGTTGACGAAGATGCCCTGCGCGGTCTCGGGGCGCAGGTAGTGCATGCCGGCCTCGTCGTCGATGGGACCGAGGAAGGTCTTGAGCAGGCCGGAGAACGCGCGCGGCTCGGTCCAGGTGTGCCGGTTGCCGCAGTTGGGGCAGGCGATGCCGTCGATGCCGCCCTCCGGGACACGGCCCTTCTTCTCTTCGAACTCCTCCACCAGGTGGTCCTCGCGGAAGCGCTTGTGGCAGCTGGTGCACTCGACCAGCGGGTCGGAGAACACCTCGACGTGGCCGGAGGCCTCCCAGACCTTGCGCGGCAGGATGACGGAGGAGTCCAGGCCCACGACGTCGTCACGGCTGGTGACCATGAAGCGCCACCACTGCTTCTTGATGTTCTCCTTCAGCTCCACGCCGAGGGGTCCGTAGTCCCAGGCGGACTTGCTGCCGCCGTAGATCTCACCGGCCTGGAAGACGAAGCCGCGGTGGCGGGCGAGGGCGATAACGGAATCAAGACGGGAAAGTGCGGCCACGGTGGCTCCAATGGTCCAGAAGGATGGTCAAAACACCGGGCGGGGCCCGGGAACGGATTCGTCCATTTTAGCCAACCTCGGCGAAGCCCCCGGTTACGGGCATTGCCCGCGGCCCTGCAGGCGGGTACGGTCGGGTCCATTCGGGTTCTGCGCCCCAGTCCTGCGGCGCCGACGGCTGCCACCCGACGCCGGGGGAGGATCGTCATGTGGCAGGACGACCCGGCCGTCGCCCCGGTGACGCGGCGCACGCTTCTCGCTTCGCTCGGCCTGTCGCTCACCCTGGCCGGCTGCGCCGCGATCGCACCCGAAGGCCCGGATGCCGCCACGGACGCCGCGACCGCCACCGCAACGCCGCGTCCCTACCCGGGGGCGGTGCCGCCGGCGGTGCCCGCCCGACTGCCGGCCCCGGACCTCACCCGTGTGCCGGTACCGTCCGGGACGCTCTCCGGGCTCCCCGGCGATGGCGCCCTGCTGGCCTGGACCGTGGACGACGGCTCGAGCAGCGAGGTCGTCGCCCGGTACGCCCGGTTCGCGGCCGATACCGGCATCCGCCTCACCTTCTTCGTCACCGGGTCCTACCGAGCCTGGACCGACAACGCCGAACAGCTGCGCCCACTCGTGGCGAGCGGGCAGATCCAGCTGGGCAATCACACCTGGTCGCACCCGGACCTCAGCACACTCGCCGATTCCGAGGTCACCGGCGAGCTCTCCCGCAACCACGAGTTCCTGGCCGAGACCTTCGGTGTGGACGCCCGGCCGTACTTCCGGCCGCCGTTCGGGGTGCACGACGACCGGGTGGATGCGCTGGCCGCCGATCTGGGCTATTCGGTGCCGACCACCTGGTACGGATCGCTCTCCGACTCCGGCCTCATCTCCGAACAACAGGTGGTCGACTTCGCCACCGAGTGGTTCCTGCCGCAGCACATCGTGATCGGCCACCTCAATTTCCTGCCTGTCACCAACGTCTTCCCGCAGCTGCGTGCTCTCCTGTACGACCGCCGGCTGACCTGCGTGACCCTCAACGACGTCTTCACCAGCGCGGCCCATCCCTGAAAAGAAAAACCCCCGGTCCTCAGGCGATAGCCGCTGAAAATCGGGACCTATGGCACTGGGGCCGAGCCCATCGGCTGTTACGGTTGCGGGGTAACCCGGCAAACCGCTGTGAGTTTCTGTGTATCTCAACGAGGAGTACCAATGGGCGCGAAGTCCGGCACCACCGGCGCAACCAATGAACCAGACCTGACCCAGGACCCGGCGATTCCGCCGGTCGCGCTGGATCCGAAAGTCCACGAGGCCGAGGAGGCCCACTGGACGCCGGTGAAGATCGCCACCTGGGTGGCCATCGCGCTGCTCGGCGGGCTCAGCTGGGTGATGCTGGCCGTGGTGCGCGGCGAGACCGTGAACGCCATCTGGTTCGTCTTCGCCGCGATCTGCACCTACCTGATCGGGTACCGGTTCTACTCCAACTACATCCAGAAGCACCTGCTGCGCCCGGATGACCGGCGCGCGACGCCCGCCGAGTACAAGGCGGACGGCAAGGACTACGCCCGCACCGACCGCCGGGTGCTCTTCGGGCACCACTTCGCCGCCATCGCCGGCGCCGGCCCCCTGGTCGGCCCGGTCCTGGCCGCCCAGATGGGCTACCTGCCCGGAACGATCTGGATCATCGTCGGCGTCGTGCTCGCCGGCGCGGTTCAGGACTACCTGGTGCTGTTCTTCTCCATGCGCCGCGGCGGCCGGTCGCTGGGCCAGATGGCCCGCGACGAGCTCGGCCGGGTCGGCGGCACCGCCGCCCTCATCGCCACGCTCACGATCATGGTGATCATCGTGGCCATCCTCGCCCTCGTCGTGGTCAACGCCCTGGCCGAAAGCGCCTGGGGCGTCTTCTCGGTCGGCATGACCATCCCGATCGCCCTGTTCATGGGCTGCTACCTGCGGTTCTGGCGTCCGGGCAAGGTCACCGAGATCTCCATCATCGGCTTCGTGCTGCTCATCGCCGCCATCATCGGCGGTGGCGCCATCGCCGGCACCGAGTGGGGCGCGGCCATGTTCCACATCGACAAGGTGCCGCTGGCCATCGGCATCATCGTCTACGGCTTCATCGCCGCCATCCTGCCGGTCTGGCTGCTGCTGGCCCCGCGCGACTACCTCTCCACCTTCATGAAGATCGGCACCATCGGCATGCTCGCCATCGCGATCGTCATCGTGCGGCCCGAGATCCTGGTTCCCGCCGTCACCGAGTTCGCCAAGACCGGCACCGGCCCGGTGGTGAGCGGGACGCTCTTCCCGTTCCTCTTCGTCACCATCGCCTGCGGAGCCCTGTCCGGCTTTCACGCCCTGATCGCCTCCGGCACCACACCCAAGCTGATCGAGAAGGAGCGCCAGAGCCGCTTCATCGGCTACGGCGGCATGCTGATGGAGTCCTTCGTGGCGATCATGGCGCTCGTCGCCGCGCTGTCGATCGACCAGGGCATCTACTACGCCATGAACGCCTCCCCCGCCCTCACCGGCGGTACCGTTCAGGGCGCCGTCGCGTTCGTGAACGGCCTGGGCCTGACCGGAGTGAACCTCACTCCTGAGATGCTCACCGAAACCGCCAGGAACGTCGGCGAGGAATCCATCGTCTCCCGCACCGGCGGCGCCCCCACCCTGTCGGTGGGTCTGGCCCACATCATGCAGCAGGTCGCCGGTGGCACCGGGATGATGGCGTTCTGGTACCACTTCGCCATCATGTTCGAGGCACTGTTCATCCTCACCGCGGTGGACGCCGGCACCCGCGTGGCCCGGTTCATGCTGCAGGACACCCTCGGCAACGTCATCCCCAAGTTCAAGGACACCTCCTGGCGCGTGGGTGCCTGGATCTGCACCGGCATCATGGTGGCAGCCTGGGGCGCCGTGCTCGTGATGGGCGTCACCGACCCGCTCGGCGGAATCAACACGCTGTTCCCGCTGTTCGGTATCGCCAACCAGCTGCTCGCCGCGATCGCGCTGGCGGTGTGCATGGCCATCGTGGCCAAGCGCGGCCTGTTCAGGTACATCTGGATCGTGGCGCTGCCGCTGGGCTTCGCCGCCGTGGTCACGATCACCGCGTCGTTCCTGAAGATCTTCTCCCCCGTGCCCGGCGTGGGCTACTTCGCCCAGAACGCCGCGTTCTCCAAGGCCCTGGCCGCCGGGGAGACCAGCTTCGGCACGGCCACCTCGGTCGAGGCCATGGAGGCCGTTGTGCGCAACACCATGGTGCAGGGCATCCTGTCGATCGTGTTCGTGACTCTGGCGGTCATCGTGATCTTCACCGCGCTGCAGGCCACCTGGAACGCGTGGCGGAACCACTCGAACGCGACCAGCGAGGACCCCGCCGTGCGGTCGCGAATCTTCGCGCCGGCCGGCCTGGTCGCCACACCGGCGGAGAAGGCGACTCAGGCCGAGTGGGATGCCCGGCCGGTCACCGGCACGAGCAAGGTCCGCGGGCACTGATGGGCGCCGTCACCACCGTTCGCACCGTGGCTGCCGGGCTCGCCTGGTACGTCAGGGCGGTCTCTGGTGAGGACGCCTACGACCGGTACCTGGCGCACCATGAGTCGGTGCACGGTGACGACGCGGCGGAGCCGGCCATGACGGCCAGGGAGTTCTGGCGCGACCGGACCGACCGGCAGGACGCCAACCCGCAGGGCCGCTGCTGCTGAGCGAGGCCGACTGCACGAGCTGAGCCCGCCCGGGGAACAATCCGGGCGGGCCGTAGCATTGAGGCGATGACGAACTCAACGAAGCCCCCGCTCAACAAGGACACCCGGCTCTGCATCTCGCTGGCCGCCCGGCCGAGCAATTTCGGCACCCGGTTCCACAACTACCTCTACGAGCAGTTCGGCCTGGATTTCGTCTACAAGGCGTTCACCTCCAGCGATCTGACCGGCGCCATCGCGGGCGTGCGGGCGCTGGGTATCCGCGGTTGCTCCGTGTCGATGCCGTTCAAGGAGGACGTGATCGCGTTGGTCGACGAGCTCGACACCTCGGCCACGGCCATCCAGTCGGTGAACACCATCGTGAACGACGATGGCTACCTGCGCGCCTACAACACCGACTACATCGCCGCGGCCGACCTGCTGGCGAGCAACCACCTCGACCCGGCCACCCCGTTCCTGCTGCGCGGCTCCGGCGGGATGGCCAAGGCCGTCGCCGCTGCACTCCGCGACTCGGGCTTCGCGGCGGGCACCATCGTGGCCCGAAACGAGGAGCGCGGCCGGGCCCTGGCCGACGAGCTCGGCTACAGCTGGATCGCCGAACCGGGTACCGCGACGGCCCCGCTGTTGGTGAACGTCACCCCGATCGGCATGGCCGGCGGCGCCCAGTCAGCCGAGTCCGCCTTCACGGCAGCGGCGATCGCTGCCGCCGACACCGTCTTCGACGTCGTGGCCCTGCCCGCCGAGACACCGTTGATCCTCGCGGCGCGCGCCGCCGGCAAGACCGTCATCACCGGCGCCGAAGTGATCGCTCTGCAGGCCGCCGAACAGTTCGAGCGCTACACCGGTGCGCGCCCCACCCCTGCCCAGGTGCAGGCCGCCTCGGCCTTCGCCCGCGGGTGAGCGCGGCGCCGTCTGGTCACCCGGACATCCCGGTCGCGGCGATCGCGCTCATCCGCGACCGCCGGGTGCTCATGGTCACCGCCCGCGCCCGCGACGTCTGGTACATGCCCGGCGGCAAGATCGACCCCGGCGAGTCCCCGGCCCAGGCTGCCGCCCGCGAAGCTGAGGAAGAGGTGTCGGTTCGGCTGGACCCGGCCGCCCTGGAGCCCCTGTTCACGGTGCTGATCCAGGCCCACGGCGAGCCGGAAGGACGCCTGGTGCGGATGAGCGTCTTCGGCGCGGACACCGACGCCGAACCCGCGGCGAGCGCCGAAGTGAGCGCGGTGCACTGGGCCGCATCCGGAGACGAGGACAACTGTCCGCCCGCCGGCGTCGAGGTGCTGCGCCGGCTGCACGCCGCCGGCCTGATCGACTGAGGGTCCCGCGCCCGGTCCCAGCCGGAGGCGATACGGTGGATCATTCACCACAGCCACGCAGCATCAGAGCTGTAATCGGCTCCCCCTGCCTGAAGGAGACCCATGTCTGCGCTCGACCAACAGTTGATACCCATTTTCGAGGAGGTCCTGGGCCGAAACCCCGGGGAGGCCGAATTTCACCAGGCGGTGCGGGAGGTGCTGGAAAGCCTCGGACCGGTGGTGACCAAGCACCCGCAGTACGCCGACTCCGCCGTGATCCGCAGGCTCTGCGAACCGGAACGCCAGATCATCTTCCGGGTGCCGTGGGTCACGGATTCGGGCAAGATCGAGGTCAATCGCGGCTTCCGGGTGGAGTTCAATTCCGCGCTCGGCCCGTTCAAGGGGGGCTTGCGGTTCCACCCGAGCGTCAACCTCGGGATCGTGAAGTTCCTGGGCTTCGAGCAGATCTTCAAGAACTCCCTCACCGGCCTTCCGATCGGCGGCGGCAAGGGCGGCTCGGACTTCGACCCGAAGGGCCGTTCGGATGCGGAGGTGATGCGGTTCTGCCAGTCCTTCATGACCGAGCTGTACCGGCATCTGGGCGAGTACACCGATGTTCCGGCGGGTGACATCGGCGTCGGCGGCCGTGAGATCGGTTTCATGTTCGGCCAGTACAAGCGAATCACCAACCGCTACGAATCCGGCACCCTGACGGGCAAGGGGCTGAGCTGGGGTGGCTCCCAGGTGCGCACCGAGGCCACCGGGTACGGCACGGTCTTTTTCGTCGACGAGATGCTGAAGGCGGCCGGCGACAGCTTCGACGGCAAGCGCGTGGTCGTGTCCGGCTCGGGCAACGTCGCGATCTACGCCATCGAGAAGGTGCACCAGCTCGGCGGCACGGTGGTCGCCTGTTCCGACTCCGGCGGCTACGTCGTCGACCCGGCCGGCATCGATCTCGCTCTCCTCAAGGAGATCAAGAACGGCCAGCGGGGTCGGATCTCCGAGTATGCGGCCCGGCGCGGCAACGACGTCGCGCACGTGGCCGACGGGTCGATCTGGGATGTTCCCTGCGACATCGCCCTGCCGTGCGCGACCCAGAACGAACTCGATCTGGAGGGCGCCGGCGCGTTGATCAGCAACGGCTGCCGGATCGTCGCGGAGGGCGCGAACATGCCGACCACCCCGAATGCGGCCCGGCTCCTGACCGAGGCCGCCGTGCGGTTCGCTCCCGCGAAGGCCGTCAACGCCGGCGGTGTGGCCACCAGCGCGCTGGAGATGCAGCAGAACGCGTCCAGGGACTCGTGGACCTTCGCCCACACCGAGGAGCGTCTCGCCGAGATCATGCGCGGCATCCACGACCGGTGCCTGGAAACCGCGGATGAGTACGGGACGCCGGGAAGCTACGTGGCCGGGGCCAACATCGCCGGCTTCACCCGGGTCGCCGATGCGATGCTCGCGCTGGGCGTCATCTGACCGATCGCGACGGCCCGCTCGTGCACGGTGCGCGGGCGGGCGCGCGGGCGTACCCTGCCTGCATGACCGACGAGCTGCCGCTGCCCTGGGCCGACATCCGGCTCTGGGAGATCGGCATGCTGCAGCAGTCCACCGGCAGCGGCCTGGAACACTGGCTGGCCCGGATCGGCGAACTGGCCCCGCCGGATGTCCCCGCGCTGCGCGACTGGCTGACCATCGAGGGGGTATCCGGCTACCCACGCGCGCTGCTCGTGCATGAGACCTTCGGCTACCCGGACTCCACGGTGCGGGCCGCGGACGAGTTGATCGACGCTCAGTACGCCGACCGCCCCACCCTGCGACCGATCCTCGACGCGGTGCTGCTCTACGCGGGGGACCTCGAGGACGTGAGCATCCAAACCCGCACCACGCACGTCGCCCTGACCGGGCCGATCCGCACCTTCGCGGTGGTGCAGCCCAGCACCACGCACCGCGTGGACCTGGGCCTGCGGATCGAGATGCCCCCGGATGCGCCGAACACCCGGCTTCGTCCGGCCAGCCACCTCGGCGCAGACTTCCCGGCCCGGATCGCGCTCACGTCCACCGGTGAAGTGGATTCCGAGGTGGCCGCGTGGCTCAAGTACGCGTATGACTCCACCAACTGACCGGGATGCCCGGTTCCGCACGGGGGTGAGTGCTGGCGCGCTGATTCTTAGCGCCGGGTCAGCCGCCGTGCGGCTCGGGTTCGCTGCTGAGGAGCAGCCCCTGGCCGCTGTTGGCCGAGATCGCCAGCGCCTCGATCCAGGCCCGGTTGAGACTCGGCGTCGTGCCGCCGTAGTACTTGAAGTACAGCGGGATGCTGGCGTGCAGCCACACGCTCGACCGACCGTCGCCGATGTTCGGCGCGTCATTCCAGGACAGGAAGAAACTTTCGCCGCGGCGCAGTTTCGACCCGATGACGATTTGCAGGTGCACAAGGGCGCGGTCCTCGAATTCAATCTCGATACCGTCGTAGATCAGCTTGCCCATGGTGTGGCCCCCTTCGCACGGTAGCACTCCACGGCGAGGCGCCCTGCATCCTCTAGTTTAGGACTGCGCGTCTCCGGCCGGGCGAGGTCACGCGTCGCAGACGGGTACGCTGGTTTGCGAGAATGCTGCCATGCCCAAAATGCATGCCAGCCCCGCCGCCGCCTCCGATCCGGTCGCGCGACGGTACGGGGTCGCCGTCGGCACCGGCCGGGCGACGCTGTCGCCGACCATCGAGCTGCAGCTCGGGCACCGCTCGGTGCGCCTCTTCCTCACCACACCCGTCACCGATGACCAGGTCGAACTGATCATCGCGGCGGCGCAATCGGCCTCGCAATCCTCGAACCTGCAGGTGTGGAGTGTGGTGGCCGTCCGGAACGCCGACCGCAAGCGCCGGATCTCGGAGGCGATCGGTGGCCAACCCTACGTGGCAGACAGTTCGGTCTTCCTGGTCTGGGTCGCCGGCTTCCGCCGAGCGGCCAATATCGTCCACTCGCGGGGCGCGCAGGTCGAGACGCTCGGCTACCTCGAGAACACGCTGGTCACCGCCGTTGACTCGGGGATCGCCGCCCAGAACGCGCTTCTCGCGGCCGAGTCCCTCGGCCTGGGCGGCGTCTTCGTCGGTGCGGTGCGGAGCAACCCGGAAGCCCTCATCACCGAGCTCGGCCTGCCCGAGTACACCTTCCCGGTGTTCGGTGTCGCCCTCGGTCACCCGGACCCGTCGGAGCAGGCCGGGATCAAGCCGCGTCTCCCCCGGCGGGCGGTGCTGCACCACGAGCAGTACGACACCACGGCCTGGCGGGAGACCGCGGCGGTGTACGAAGAGCGGCTCGGGGAGTACTTTGCCGGTCACGGCAAGGACGGCTACAGCTGGGCCGACATCCTGACCAATCGGATCGGGAGCATCGAGGGCCTGCACGGCCGGGACTCCATGCGCGCCTCCCTGACCGACCAGGGCTTCGCCTCCGACTGACGGACGCCCCCACGACCGTCAGTTGCCCCAGCCGGGACGACGGGAGTGGAGGAAGGCCACAGCAGCGCTGTTGGCCAGCCGGAGGGCGGGAATGACCGAACGCCCCGCCGCAAGGGCCGCGATCAGGGCGCCGGTGTGGGCGTCCCCGGCGCCGCTGGTCGAGGCCACGGCGGCCGGCACGGCGCTGACCCGGAACGGCGGCCGGCCGGCGACGGCAACGATGCACCCCTCGGCCCCGACCCGCACCACCGCGTGCGCCGGCGGGCGGACCGGTGACCCGGCCAGCGCCTCCATCACCGCTTCGGCGGCGGCCAGGTGTTCGGTGAGCGCGACCGCCGCCATTCCGGCGTCGGCGACACCGGTGAGCAGGGTCGCCTCCCTGGCGTTGCAGGTCCACCAGTCCGCCCGGGCGAACAGCGCGCCAAGGTCGCCGGGAGCCAGCTCGTGGCCGAGCGGGCCCGGGTCGACGACGAGGGTGGTCTGCTCCGGCAGCCCGGCGAGGGCGGCCAGGATGGCCAGTCGGGTCACCGGGTGCGCGAGGCCGTACCCGGACAGGAGCACCGCATCCGTGGGCCGCACCGCCACCCGGCCGAGCGAGCCCGGCTCCAGAAGTCCTTCCGCGCCCGGCATGGTCACGAAGGTACGTTCGCCCGAGGGTTCGACCAGCACCAGGCAGAGGCCGGTGTCCACGTCCGTCAGCGGCGGCAGCGCGGTTTCGATGCCGGCGCCCGTGAGCGCGGCTCGGGCCAGGTCGCCGAACGGCCCGGTGCCGGTGGTGCCGGCGTGCACGGTGCGCAGCCCACCGCGGCGCGCTGCCGCCATGGCGGTGAAACCACCGCCGACCTCGAGCGCACTCCGGGAGGCGAAGACGTCACCGCCGCGTTCCGGCAGGGCAGCCACGAACATGACGGCATCGACCACCACCGTGCCCAGGCTCACCAGCCGCTCGATCGAACGCTCCTCCGGCAGGCTCATCTGGGCTCACCCGCCCGGGGAGCGCAACGCCAGTAGTCCGGCAGCGACCGGCGCGAAGTCGAGCCGGTTCACCCGCCGCACCGTGTCGATCGCCTCCGCGGGGAACCCGGCGGTCCCGTGCGCGGCACCGCCGATCGCCCCGGCCATCGCGGCGATGGTGTCGCTGTCGCCACCGAGGGACGCGGCGGCCAGGCAGGCCCGCCACGGGTCATCCGGATACAGCGCGAGCACGGCGAACGCCGCGGGCACCGACTCTTGGCTGGCCAGGCTGGTGCCCACCAGCTCGTAGACCAGGTCGAGGGATTCCTCAGGCCAACGGGCATCCACCAGGCCGACCGCCCAGCGGATGCGCGGCGCCACCTGCCCCGCCCCGACCCAGAATCCGTGGTCCGCGCCGAGCCTGGCCGCTTCGAGGGCCACCGCGGTCGCCTCGGCCACCGACGCGCCGTCCAGCGCGGCGCTCACGGCGGCGGCCACCGCGGCGGCTCCCGCGATCGCGACGCCGGTGTTGTGGGTGGCCTGGGCGCTGGCGACCACGCGGTCGACGAGGGCGGGCAAGTCAGTGGCGGGCATCACGATTCCCACCGGCGCCACGCGCATCGCGGCCCCGTTCGACGCCCCGAAGCGGCCGGACTCGCTGGTGGGCTCCCCCGCCAGCACCCGGGCCAGGGCGCCGCGGGTGGACGGGCCCAGCAGGTCGAGGGACCCCTTGGCCCGCATCTGGGCCTCCCAGTCCATCAGGGCCGTCGCGAAGGTCGCCGTATCAACCTGGCCAGCCCCCGCCACCAGCAGGCGGGCCAGCAGCAGAGCCTGGTCGGTGTCGTCGGTCACCGAACCCGCGGGCAGGCCGGCGGCCAGCGGATGGTCGTCGGCCGCCGGTTCGAACCCGGTGATTCCGGCCGACCCGAACCGGTGGAGCACCTCGGGGCGCGACATCATCTGGCAGGGCATGCCGAGGGCGTCGCCGATGGCCAGGCCGGTGAGCGTGGCCAGGGCCCGGTCGCCGGCACCGGCCGGCGGCCCCAGCGGCGCTCCCGTCGGCGTCACCGGGCGAGCCCGCGTTCGGCGAGGATCTCCTCGACGGTGGCGATCTCGATCAGGGGGGCGTAGAGCGCCATCGTGTCCAGCGCCCGCTGGTGGTCGGCGGGGCTGAGGCCGGCGCAGGCATCCGCCACGACGCGCACCCGCACTCCGTCGTCGGCCGCTGCGAGGGCGGTGGACAGCACGCAACAGTCGGTGGACACCCCGGCGAGCACGATGTCGCGGGTCTCGCCGAGTGCGGCGCGGGTGGCGGGATCCCACTTGCCGAAGGTGGGCCGGGTGATGACCACGGCGTCGCCGGGCGGCAACGCCGGCACGAGGTCGTACAGGGCCGCGTTGTCGGGGTCGAGCGCGAACGGCCATTGCTCGTAGTAGGGCACCCACGCGCCCTCCGGGTTCTCCGGCGCCACGAACCGGGTCAACGCGGTGCGACCGGGGAAGAGCTGGCGCAAGCGCACGGCCCCGGCTTCGGCGTCGGCGAAGCGCGGGGTGAACCACGCGCTGGTCGGCTCCCCGAAGATGCGTTGCAGGTCGACGAGGACCAGCCACGTTGTCATGCGCGCTCCGCCGCATCCTGCGCGTCGGTGAGGTGGTCGTCGGCGTCGAGCGGCAGCGCCTCTTGGCGTCGCACGGCGCCGCGGCCGAACAACAGCGTGCCGCCGAACCCGATCACCAGCGCCACGAGCACGCCGAGGTTGGCGAACGCCCAGTCGCCCTCCCGGCCACCAAGCCCGAGGGGTTCGAGCAGGTAGCCCTGCCAGGCCAGCCACTCGGCGAAGCCGTTGGTGACCATGCCCCAGCCGACCACGGCGCCCAGGACGATGAGTACGATGGCGCTCCAGCGGACGCTGCCGTACCGGCCGTCCGGGTCGAAGAGATCCCTGGCCGCGTAGCCCTTGCGGCGCATCAGCACGTCGGCCATGAAGATGCCACACCAGGCGGCAACGGGAACGCCGAGCGTGATCAGGAACCCCTGGAACGGGCCGAGGAAATCGGCCGCGAAGAAGACCACGTAGATCGCGCCGAGCACCATGATCACGCCGTCGATGCCGGCGGCCACCGGCCGCGGCACCCTGAGGCCGGTGCTGAGCAGGGCCAGGCCGGAGGAGTAGATGTCGAGCACGGCGCCGCCGACCAGGCCGAGCACCGCGGTGAGGGCGAACGGGATGAGGAACCAGACCGGCAGGATGGTGGTCAGCGCCCCGATCGGGTCGCTCGCAATGGCGTCTCTGAGGCCGGGCGACGATCCGGCCAGGAGCAGGCCGAAGAACAACAGGATCAACGGGGCCAGCGAGGCGCCGAAGGTGGTCCAGGCGACGACGCCGGCGCTCGAGGCCGTGCGGGGCAGGTAACGGGAGTAGTCCGCGGCGGCGTTGACCCAGCCCAGGCCGAAGCCGGTCATCATGAACACCAGCGCACCGATCACCTGGGGTGTGGAGCCGGCCGGGATCGCGGCGAGGGTGGCACCGTCGATCTGGGTGAAGGTGAGCACGATGTAGATCACGGTGAGCACCGCGGTGATGATGGTGATCCACTTCTGCAGCTTCATGATGAAGTCGAAGCCGAGGATGCCGCCGGTCACGATCAGCGCGGCCACGACGATCAGTGCCACGACCTTGGTGGCGTTGCCGCCCTCCCAGCCGAGTTCGCCGAGCACCGTCGCGGTGGCGAGCACGGCGAGGGAGGCGAGCACGGTCTCCCAGCCCACGGTGAGCAGCCAGGACAGGGCGGAGGGAACCCGGTTGCCGTTGACGCCGAACGCGGCCCGGCCGACGGTCATGGTCGGGGCGTGCCCGCGCTTGCCGGCCAGGGCGATGAAACCGCAGAACAGGAACGACACCACGATGCCGACCAGGCCCACGATGCTGGCCTGCCAGAACGAAATGCCGAAGTCGAGCAGGAACGAACCGTAGCTCACCCCGAGCACCGACACGTTGGCGGCGAACCACGGCCAGAACAGGTCGCGCGGATGCCCCCGGTGCTCGCTCGAGTCGATCGAGTTGATGCCGTTCAACTCCACGCTCAGCGCGGTGGCCTGGTCGCCGGAATGCTCACTCATGCGATGAGACTACCCGTGAGACGAATCCCTCGGTGGCCAAACCCGCGCTTTTGTCCCGCCGCTGCCTGGCCGGCCGCGGGACGGGTGTCAGTGCACGTATTCGAGGAGGTCGAGGCCGACCGAGCGCATGGCGTCCAAGACCGAGAGGCGCGCGGAAAGCGAGGTGTCCTCGAAGTAGACCGAGACGGCGTAGGCGACGCCCGCACGCGGTCCGCGCAGCACGCCCACTTCACTGCGCACCCCCGCGTCGGTGCCGGTCTTGTTCACCAGCAGCACCCCGTGCGAGGGCTCCCGGTGGGCGTGCGGCGACAGGCCGAAGGCGCCGGCCACCATCGACAGGTCGGTGTTCAATGACAGCCAGCCGAGCACGCGTTCGCTGCCCTCGTCGTCCAGGATCTCGCCCCGGGCCAGGGCCGTGAACAGCCAGGTGAGTTCGTTGGCGCTGCCGATCGACAGGTTGGGGGCGTCGTCGGGGCCGCGGGTGTCGCGCACCAGGTCGAGCAGTCCGGTGCGGCCGAGGCCGAGCTCCTCGGTGCGGCGGCGCACGGCCTCCAGGCCGACGGCGCGCAACAGCACGTTGGTGGCGAGGTTGTCGTTGGTGGCGCCGATGAGGGCGGCGAGGTCGGCGACGGGCAGCGACGGCGCCTGCAGGTGCTGCCAGAGGCCCGAGCCGGCCACCGAGTCGCTCACGGTGCGGTCGAGGATCGTGTACGCGCCGAAGTCGGGGTCGCGCAGCTGCGAGGCCACCTCGATGAGCAGCAACACCGTACCCACCCCCGCCATGGGCATCACCACGTGGTCGTCGACGGAGAACAGCACCCGGTCGGTGGCCAGGTCGGTGGCGCGGGCGGACACCTGCGCGCCGCCCATGGCGAGTTCGCCGAGCGACTGGAAGCCGCGCTCGAAGCTCGTCGGGGCCGGGGCTTTACGGTGCTTGCCGTGCTGCTCGACGGCGTGCCGGGAACGTCGTTCTGATTCCTGTGCTGGCGCCACCACTCGTGCTCGTGTCCTTTTGGTTCTCGTGGGCTGTCCTCAGCCTCAGCGATCACCCTAACCCACCCGCTGGACCACGCGGCCGGAGCTACCAGATCGTGACGCGCTTCTCAGGGGCGAGCCACGCGGCATCCGACTCGGTGACCCCGAATGCGCTGTAGTACTCGTCGATGTTGCGCACGATCTGGTTGCAGCGGAACTCGTTCGGCGAGTGCGGGTCGATGGCGAGCAGCCGAACGGCCTCCTCGTCGCGCAGCTTCATCTGCCAGGCCTGCGCCCAGGAGAGGAAGAAGCGCTCGGCGCCGCTCAGACCGTCGATCACCAGCGGCTCCGCACCGGCCAGGGACAGCAGGTAGGCCTTCCAGGCGATGGAGAGGCCGCCGAGGTCACCGATGTTCTCGCCGATGGTCAGCGCACCGTTGACATGGTGGTCGGGCACCTGGGCCGGGGCGAGGGCGTCGTACTGCTCGATCAGCGACGCGGTGCGCTCCTCGAAGGCGGCCCGGTCGGCCTCGGTCCACCAGTCGGTGAGGCGGCCGTCGCCGTCGTACTTGGAGCCCTGGTCATCGAAGCCGTGGCCGATCTCGTGGCCGATGACCGCGCCGATCGCGCCGTAGTTGGCGGCGTCGTCGCGCTTCACGTCGAAGAACGGCACCTGCAGGATCGCGGCGGGGAAGACGATCTCGTTGAAGCCGGGGTTGTAATACGCGTTGATGGTCTGCGGAGTCATAAACCACTCGTCGCGGTCGAGCGGGTTGCCGATCTTGCCCAGCTCCCGGTGGAACTCGAACTCGCCCGTGGCGCGCACGTTCTTGATCAGGTCACCGGGGTCGATGGCGAGGCTGGAGTAGTCGCGCCACTTCACGGGGAAGCCGATCTTGGGCGTGAACTTGTCGAGCTTCTCCAGGGCGCGGCCCTGCGTCTCGGCGGTCATCCAGTCCAGGCCGGTGATGCTGGCCCGGTACGCCTCGACGAGATGGCCGACAAGCACGTCCATGCTGGTTTTGGCGTCGGGCGAGAAGTGCCGCTCAACGTAGATCCGCCCGACGGCCTCGCCCAGCGAGCCCTCCACGAGCGAGACGCCACGCTTCCAGCGGGCCCGCATCTGCGGGGTCCCGGTGAGGGTGCGGCCGTAGAAGTCGAAGTTGGCCTCCACGAAGTCACTGGAGAGGTACGACGCGCTCGAGCGGATGACCTGCCAGCGCAGCCAGTCGCGCCAGGCGTCGAGCCGGTCTTCGTTGAGCATCTCGGCCAGGCCCGTGACGAAGCTGGGCTCACGCACCACGACCTCCTCGAAGGCCACCGCCGGGGCGTCCAGGCCCTGCAGCCAGAGGTCGAGGTCGGCGCCGGCCGCGAGGGCGGAGATCTGGCCCCAGGTCTTGAGGTTATAGGTCTTCTCGCTGTCGCGGGTGCGCACGTTGTCCCAGTGATGGCTGGCGAGCTCGGTTTCGAGGGCGAAGATGCGCCCGGCGCGGGCCGCGGCGTCGTCCAGGCCCGCGAGACTCAGCATCCGCTCGACGAAGGCGACGTAGGCCTCACGCACGGCGGCGAACTTCTCGTCTCGGTAGTAGGACTCATCCGGCAGGCCGAGGCCGGCCTGCTCGACGAAGACCAGATAGCGCTCGGGGTTGCCCGGGTCGTTGTCGACGTAGAGCTGGAAGGCTCCGGCGACGCCGGCCCGCTCGAGGCGGCCGAGGGTGGCAAGGAAGACCGGCACCGAGCTGATGCCGTCGACGGTGGCCAGGTCGGCGGCGAGTGGGGTGGCGCCGAGCTGCTCGATGCGCTCCTCATCCATGAAGCTGGCGTAGAGGTCGCCGAACTTGCGCTCCTCCGTTCCCGCCGCGGCGGTCTGCGCCTCGAGAATAATCGCCTGCACGGCCTTTTCGGCCTCTTCCGCGAGTAGATAGAAGGATCCCCAGCGCGCCTTGTCGCTGGGGATCTCGGTGCGAGCGATCCACTTGCCGTTCACGTGGCGGAAGAGGTCGTCCTGCGGGCGCACGCCCGGGTCGAGTTCGTCGGTGTCGATTCCGGATGCAGTCACCTGATCAGTCATCGCACCAGCCTAAACCTCGCCGCGCACTGCTGGGACTCGTGGGACCATCGGCCGTGTTGGGGCGTGCGACCGCCGTGGGAGCATGAGCTCAGACGGCGCTCCAGACGGGTCGCCAGTGACCCAGGAGACCTCCCATGCGCGTCATCACTTTGCCAGAGTTCGGCTCCGCCCTCGAGCTGACCGAGATCGACACCCCTCAGCCGGCGACGGGAGAGGTGCGGGTTCGCGTGCACGCGGCATCCGTCAACGGCTTCGACCTCGCCGTGGCCGCCGGGTCACTCGAAGGCCTGATGGAGCACCGTTTCCCCGTGGTGCTCGGTAAGGACTTCGCGGGCATCGTGGACGCCCTCGGCGACGGCGTGACCGACTACGCGGTCGGCGACCGGGTCTTCGGCGTTGTCACCAAGGCCCACCTGGGCGATGGCTCGTTCGGCGAGTTCGTGGTCGTCCCCACCTCGACGGGGCTCGCCAAGCTGCCCGCACAGATCGACTTCGCCCGGGGCGCCGCCCTCGGCCTGGCCGGCACCGCCGCCTCGGCCGCGGTGGCCGCCGCAGAGCTGGGCGCCGGCAGCACGGTGTTGATCGTTGGCGCCACCGGGGGCGTGGGCAACCAGGCCGTGCAGCTGGCCGCGGCCACCGGCGCCACCGTGATCGCCACCGCCCGCACCGCGCTGGGCATCGCCCAGGTGCGCCTGCTCGGCGCGACCGAGGTCGTCGATCACACCCAGAACCTCACGGCGGCCGTGCTCGCCAACCACGCCGACGGCGTCGACGTGGTGCTGCACTTCGCCGGCGACGCCGCCACCGTGCTGCCCGCCGTGCGTGCCGGCGGCCGCTTCGTCAGCACCCTGATCGGCTCGCCCGACCAGCTGATCGCCGCCGGCGTGACGGTGGTGCCGATCTACGCCAACCCCACCACCGCGGTGCTCACCCACCTGGTCGAGAACCTGGCCGCCGGGCGCACGTCTGTGACCGTGCAGGGCAGCTACGCGCTCGAGGATGCCGCGGAGGCCCTCGACGACTTCGGGTCCGGCGCCCGCGGCAAGCTCGTCCTCCTCCCCTGAGCCTGCGTCTCTCGGCCCTAGTTGGCGCCGAGCAGTTGGGAGATCTGCTCATAGAAGACGCCAGGGTCGCCGGCGAGCGACGCCTTGACCATCGCGGTCCAGTCGTCGACAACCACCTCGATCGCGCCGGTCGCGAGGCCATCGAACGACGACCGGGGAACATCGCGAGGATCAATCTTGGGACCGTCGTAACCCGAGGAGATGTCGGTGTCCGCCGCCCCGAGCAGGACTCCCTGCACAAACGTGGACTGCGAAGCGAGCTCGAGACGCACACCATTGGTCATGTTCCACTCGGCCGCCTTGGCCGCTGCGTAAGAACCAGAACCCGGGGCGGCAAACCAGGACAGCGCCGACAGCACGTTGACGATTGCGCCGCCGCCGTTGGTCGCCAGGACCGGTGCGAATTCGCGAATGACGTCGAGCGTGCCCCAGAAGTGCGTGTCCATCTCGCGGCGAATCTCGCTCAGCTCGCCCGTGACCAGCGAGGCGCCGGTCGCGATGCCGGCATTGTTCACCAGAAGGGTCACGTCCTGGGCGTTCGCCGCCGCCGCGACGACGGAGTCGTGGTCCGTGAGGTCGAGCCGCATCGGCACCACCCGGTCGTCGCCGAAGTCGAGGGTCTCAGGACGTCGGGCTGTCGCGTAGACCTTGGACGCCCCGCGCTCGAGCAGTTCGAGAACGGACTCCTTGCCGATACCGCGGTTCGCTCCGGTGACGAGGGCGATCTGGTTCGTGATGTCCATGCGATGCGTGTTCCTTTTCTTGTCGGCCAGGTCGGATGCGACCAAGCATCGACTACGCTAAACGTTGACGTTGACGTCAGGGGCAAGTCCCCACGGGAGGGAAACTAGGGAGGCCGGATGCGTATCGGCGATATCGCACACCGAGCAGGGGTGAGCACGCGAGCTCTGCGTTACTACGAGGAGCAAGGGCTGCTTGCATCGGAGCGCACAGTGACGGGACAACGCATCTACCCGGAATCGGCTGTCGAGCGGGTGCGGTTGATCCAGCAGTTCTTCACCGCTGGTCTCGCTAGTCGCACGATCCTGCAGCTGCTGCCCTGCGTCGAAACCGGCACGGCTTCCCCTGAAGTTTTCACAATCCTGGAGCAGGAGCGGACTCGCATCAATGCCGCCATGGCCGATCTGGCCGCTGCGGGTGAGGCGCTCGATCGTATGATCGCGATCGCGCACCATCCGAGCCCAGAACACTGTCCGGCTCTCCGCGAACCGGCCTGGGCGCCCTCTGACGGATCCACCAGGACTCGACCGACGCTCGCCACCATCTCGACCGGCGTTGCGCCCTGAGACTCATCAAACTCCTACAACGCCAACCCATCGACCGGGAGATCCTCCGGTTGGCCGTGCCTGCCCTCGGGGCGCTCATCGCCGAACCGCTGTTCCTTCTCGCCGACTCGGCGATGGTCGGACACCTCGGAGCTGTGCCGCTGGCCGGGCTCGGCCTGGCGAGCGCCGTGTTGCAGACGATCATCGGGCTGATGGTCTTCCTCGCGTACAGCACCACCCCCGCCGTGGCGCGGTGGCTCGGGGCCGGGGACCGGCGGAAGGCCGTCTCGGTGGGCGTCGACGGGCTGTGGCTCGCGCTCGGCCTCGGCGTCGTCCTTGCCGTGACCGGCTGGGTCGGCACGCCCGCGCTGGTGGGTGCCTTCGGTGCCGAAGCCGATGTGACCCGCGCCGCCGCGGACTACCTGGGCCTGTCGATGCTCGGTGTGCCGGCGATGCTGCTGGTGTTCGCCGCGACCGGGCTGCTGCGCGGGCTGCAGGACACCCGCACCCCGCTATGGGTGGCGGGGCTGGGCTTCCTGGTGAACATCCTGCTCAACCTGTGGTTCATCTACGGCCTGGGACTGGGTCTGGCCGGCTCGGCACTGGGCACCGTCCTCGCCCAGTGGGGAATGGTGGCCGTCTACGTCGTCGTGGTCGTGCGGCACGCCCGCCGCGAACGCGCGCCGCTCCGCCCGCACCGGGGCGGCCTCGTGCGCGGGGCGACGAGCGGGGGCTGGCTGTTCCTGCGCACCGCGAGCCTGCGCGCGGCGATGCTCCTGGCGGTGTTCGTGGCCACCAGCCTCGGCTCCCCCGAACTCGCGGCGTTCCAGATCGCGATGACCCTGTTCGCTGCCCTGGCCTTCGCGCTCGACGCCCTCGCCATCGCCGCCCAGGCCCTGGTGGGTAAGGCGCTCGGCGCCGGCGACGCGCAGCAGGTGCGCCAGGTGCTGCGCCGTTGCCTGGAGTGGGGCATCGGCGGCGGCGTGGCGCTCGGCCTGGTCGTCCTCGCCGCCAGCGGCGTGCTCGGCCGGGTGTTCACGAGCTCGGTTGAGGTCACCGACCTACTGCCGGCGACCCTGGCCGTGCTCGGCCTGTCCGTGCCGCTGGGCGGGCTGGTCTTCGTGCTGGACGGGGTGCTGATCGGTGCCGGCGACGCTCGCTACCTGGCACTGACCGGCCTGGTCAACCTGGCCGCCTTCGTTCCGCTCGCGGTGCTGGTGCTGTTCTGGGCCCCCGCCGGCGCGGCCGGGCTGGCCGCCCTGATGGCCACCTTCGTCTTCGGCTTCCTCGGCGCCCGCGCCGTGACTCTCTCCCTGCGCGTCCGAGGCACCGCCTGGGTGCGCCTGGGCTCCCAGTAGTCCCACGTTGTCCACGACCGCACGCCGACGCGGGAACACCGGGTTCTGCCGAACCTGACTCAGGGTTCACGGGCACGGTAGCGTGGATCAGATGACGAACATGCGCGGTCGGCGCGACCTCAGCCGCTGGCGGAATGCCGTCTTCGTGCTCTTCTTCGTGAGTGGCCTGGGCCTGGCGTCGTGGGTGTCGCGCATCCCCACCGTGCGCGACGACCTCGCCCTGCGCACCGACCAGGTGGGCCTGCTCATCTTCGGGCTGTCCGCCGGCTCGATCCTGGGGCTCATCTCCGCGGTCTGGTTGCTGTCGGCGTTGGGCGCCCGCAGGGCCCTGGTGGTGTGCATCGGCACGTCCTCGGCCGGCCTGGTTCTGGTCGGCGCGGCCGCGACACTCTGGGGGTCGTCTCCGCTCGCGTTCACCGCCCTGGTCCTGGTGGGCTTCGGCATGGGCTCCACCGACGTCATGATGAACGTCGAGGGAGCGGCCGTCGAACGTGAGCTCGGTGTCACCCTGATGCCCCTGTTGCACGCCTGTTTCAGCCTGGGCACCGTCGTCGGGGCGCTCGTGGGCGCCGGGGCCGCCGCCCTGGTCATCACCGTGGGCTGGCACCTCACTATCGTCGCCGCGCTGGCGCTGGCCGCCGCGGTGCTCGCGGTGCGCTTCATCCCGTTGCGCCCGGCGCTCGGCGACGCGAGCGACGCCGCGGACCACTCCCTCGTGCGCCCGCACTGGCGTGAGCGGATGCGCAGGAGCCTGGCGGTGTGGCGCGACTCGAGCATCCTGTTGATCGGCGTCATCGTGCTCGGCATGACCTTCGCCGAGGGGTCGGCCAGCGACTGGCTCGCCCTGGCCGTGGTCGACGGGCACGGGCAGAGCGACGCCACCGGGGCGCTGGTCTTCGGGGTGTTCGTGGCGGCGATGACCGTGGGCCGGGTGCTCGGCGGCCCGGTGCTGGACCGGTTCGGCCGGGTGCCGGTGCTGCGCGTCTGCTCAGGCCTCGGTGTGGTCGGGCTCATCCTGGTGATCCTGGCGCCGGCCATCTGGCTGCTCATCGTCGGCACCGTTCTGTGGGGCCTTGGCGCCTCTCTCGGCTTCCCGGTGGGCATGTCCGCCGCCGCCGACGACACCGCCAACGCGGCCGCCCGGGTCAGCGCCGTCGCCATGATCGGCTATTTCGCCTTCCTGGTCGGCCCGCCGGTGTTGGGCCTGATCGGTGAGCATCTCGGCATCCTCAACGCGCTCTACGTCATCGTGGTGTTGATGGCCCTGGCCGGCCTCGCCGCGCCCGCCGCCCGCGAGCGCGCGAAGACCCCCGTGGCCGGTTAAGCTCGTTCAGTGCGCCTCGTAATAGCCCAGTGTTCAGTTGACTACGCCGGACGGCTCAGCGCGCATTTGCCGCTGGCCACCCGCCTGCTCATGCTCAAGTCCGACGGCAGCCTGCTGGTGCATTCCGACGGCGGCTCGTACAAGCCGCTGAACTGGATGAGCCCGCCGTGCAGCCTCGCCGTGTCGGCACCGGACGAGTTGCAGGTCGAGGCCGGGATCACCGAGCTGTGGACCGTCACGCACGCCAAGACCGCCGACCAGCTGATCGTGAGCATCTACGAGGTGCAGCACGACTCCGCGCACGAGCTCGGCATCGATCCCGGCCTGATCAAGGACGGCGTCGAGGCGCACCTGCAGAAGCTGCTCGCCGAGCACATCCACCTGCTCGGTGACGGCCACACGCTGGTGCGCCGCGAGTACATGACCGCGATCGGGCCGGTCGACATCCTGGCACGGGATGCCTCCGGCGCCTCGGTGGCCGTGGAACTCAAGCGCCGCGGCGACATCGACGGCGTCGAGCAGCTCACCCGCTACCTCGAGCTGATGAACCGCGACCCGCACCTGGCGCCGGTGGCGGGCGTGTTCGCCGCGCAGCAGATCAAGCCGCAGGCGCGGATGCTGGCCGAGGACCGCGGCATCCGCTGCCTGGTGCTCGACTACGACGCCATGCGCGGCCTCGACGACACCGCCTCCAAGCTCTTCTAACCGGCCCCGCGCGCCCCAACTGTTCCCCGTCCGGACATTTGCACCCGGCACACCGGGACCAATTGTCCGCAGTGGCAACAGTTGCCGGCGGTTGGTGGACCGGCGGCGTTACGGCTGACCAGCCGTGTGTTCGGGTGCGGGCGGCGCGCTCGGGACCGGCGCCGACGGGCCGCTCGCCTATACCCTGATTGAATTACAGGTGCAAGAGTTTCGCCCGCCCGGGCCTAGGATATTGCGAGTGAACCCCACCCTGACGCGCACCTGGAGCGCCATCCTCTTCGATCTCGACGGAACCATCACGGATTCCGCCCCCGCGATCACCAACTCCTTGGCCCGCACCTTCGCTCTGCTCGGCCGCCCCGTGCCCAGCGACACCGAGCTGCTCGCCTACGTCGGCCCGCCCCTGCTCGCCGCGTTCGGTGAGTACGCCGGCATGACGCCGGACGAGGCGCTGGAGGCGCTGGCCGTGTACCGCGCCGACTACCAGGGCCCCGCCGCCCTGGACACCGCGGTCTATCCCGGTGTCGCCGGCCTCCTCGAGCGCATCCACGAGTCGGGCATCCCGCTCGGCCTGGCCACGAGCAAGCCCGAGCACACCGCGATCGCGATCCTTACGCACTTCGACCTCGCCAAGTACTTCACCATCATGGTGGGCGCTACCGAGAACGAGTCCCGCAGCAGCAAGGCCGACATCATCGCCGAAGCCCTCGTGCGCTTCACGGCAGCGGATGTCGACACGAGCGCCGTGGTCATGGTCGGCGACCGGATCTACGACGCCGAGGGCGCCACCGCCAACGGCGTGCCCACGATCCTCGTCGAGTGGGGCTACGGCTCCCCCGCCGAGGCTGCGCTGGCCACCGCCGTCGTGCACTCCACCGACCAGCTCGGCAAACTGCTCCTCGGCTGACCGGCGTGCGGCCGAGCCGCTCCGCCCAGTTGCGTCACATTGCCCCTTCACGGTCGTGAGGGGGCATTTTGCGCGCAACTCGTGGCTGGCCGGTGGGCCGACTTGCGGCAGAAGTCCCCTTCGCGCGCGTCGAAGGGCACTTCGCCCCAACTCGCGGCCGGACCCGGGGCTGGGAGCTCAATCCCGGGGCAGCCGGATGGTGGAGGTCCAGCCGAAGTCGGCGACATCCGTGCTGCCGCCCGCCGCGGCGGCCCGGGTGACGTGGCTGCGGGCGTGCTCGATCGCCGCATCGTGGTCGGTGAACAGGTGGTTGCGGTGCCGCAACGACGTGATCACGCCCACCCGGGTGACGAGCTTGAGGTGCCGCGGCTGGATGCCCTTGACCAGCACCGTGATACCGCGCCGCTCGAGCGCCTGGATCATCTCGGTGATCACCCGGGCGCCGGTGGCGTCGAGGATCTGCAGCTGCGACATGCGGATGATCACCACCGTGATGTGGCTGCTCTGGCTGACGCGTTCGAGCATCCGTTCGGCCGCACCGAAGAACAGGGCGCCGTCGAGGCGGAACAGGGCGATGCGTTCGTCGCCGGGCTCGGGATCGCCCGCCAGCTCCTCGCGGTGCACACCGCTGGACGCGGAGACCGTGCGCAGCGCGAAGAACGCTGCGAGGACGATCCCGATGCCCACGGCCACGATCAGGTCGACCGAGACGGTGACGAGGGCGGTGATGACGAACACCGTGGCGTCGGAGCCGGTGGAGCCGATGATGCTGCGCACGGTCGCGATCGAGATCATCCGGGCGGCGGTCACCATGAGCACCCCCGACAGCGCGGCGAGCGGGATCTGCGACACCACCCCGGTGGCCAGGTAGACCACACCGATCAGCACGATCGAATGCACGGCGGCCAGCCGGGTGCGGCCGCCCGAGCGGATGTTCACGGCCGTGCGGGCGATCGCACCGGTGGCCGGCATCCCGCCGAAAATGCCGGAGGCGATGGAGGCCAGGCCCTGGCCCACCAGTTCCCGGTCGGCGTCGTACGGGCCGGTGTCGGACAGCGACACGGCAACCCGGGCGGAGAGCAGCGACTCGATGGCGGCGAGCGCCGCGATGGTGAGTGCCGGGCCCACCAGGGAGCCGAGCTGGCCGAGCTCGAGCTGCGGCAGCATCGGCGCCGGAAGGGAGCTCGGCAGCTCGCCGATACGGGCCAGGGGCAGGTTGGCGAGGTTGGCGGCCACGAGGAGCACCATCGCCACGGGCACCATCACGGTGGACCAGTCGACCGTGCCGAAGGACTGCACGGCGGCCACGAAGGCGTGGCTGCTGGGGCCGGCGGGGGAGCCGATCGCGGCGTGGACCTGCTGCAGGAAGATGATCACCGCGATGCCGAGGCTGAAGCCCTCGATCACCGGCCAGGGAATGAACGTCACCGCCCGGCCGAGCTTGAGCGCCCCGGCGGCGATCACGAGGAGGCCGGCCATGAGGCTGAGCACCGCCGCGACGCCCACACCGTGGGAGGCCACGACGGGGCCGAGCACCACGACCATGGCGCCGGTGGGGCCCGATACCTGGATGTTGGAGCCGCCGAACACGGCGGCGATCACACCGGCGACGATGGCGGTGATGAGCCCGCTCTCGGCGCCCGCGCCGGAACTGACGCCGAAGGCGAGGGCGAGCGGCAGCGCGATGATGCCCACCGTGAGGCCGGCGACGAGGTCGCCGCGCCAGGTGCGCTTGACGTCGCGGTAGTCCTGCCAGGTCGGCAGCAGGGCTCGCACATACCGCCCGGTTGCGGATGCGGCCGTGCCGAGCACGCTCACCGGGCCACCGCGTCGGCGGACCCGGCATCCGACCGGGCGAGGCGGGGCAGTCCCACGGTGTTGCTCAGGTTCTTCTGGGTCGTTTCGAGGATCTCCACGAGCAGCTGCCGGGCCACCGCGAGAAGGTCGGCCACCTGCGGACAGGCCAGCCGGTAGAAGACCAGGCTGCCGCGGCGCTCGGCCAGCACCAGGTTGTGCCGGCGCAGCACCGACAGGTGCTGCGAGAGGTGCGAGGCCTCCAGCCCGGTGTCGGTGAGCAGATCGGATACCGACAGGTCGGACTCCGCCCGAGCGAGCACCTCGAGCACCCGCACCCGCACCGGATGCGCCAGACCCTTGAAGAGGTTCGCCGTCACCTCGTAGAGCGGGCGATTGGCATCCGCGAACGGGTCGGCCGCGTCGTGGATTAGTGATTCCATAAATTCATCTCATCGCGCCGCCACAGGCCCTTCCGGGGCCGAAGGTCCCGCACAATGCGCCGGGAACCACATCGAGGCGGGACATCACCGGCCGCCGTCCGGATTAAGCGTGGCGCAATACCCCCGATACCCACCGGGGGCTGGAAGTCGAGCGGCGCAATCCGGCCGCAACCTAGCCCTGGCAAGCTCGATCTCGGACTAGGAGAATCGTGACCGCAGTGAAGCCGCAGGCAGAGCACACCACCCGCCCGTCACTGCGGCCGATTGTGGCACCGCTGAGCGGTCTTCTCATCGCCCAGTTCGTCGCCGGGCTGAGCGCCACGATCGTCGCCACGTCGATTCCTTCGATCATGCAGAACCTGCCGGGTCCCACCTCGCACTCCAGGTGGATCGTCGCCGCGACCATCCCCGGCAACACCGCGACCACCCCGATCTGGGGCAAGCTCGGCGACCGCTTCAACCCCAAGGTCATCCTGCAGGCCGGGCTGATGTTCTTCGCGGTGGGCTCTCTCGTCGCCGCCCTGTCGCTGAACACCACGCAGCTCATCGTGGGCCGGGCGCTGCAGGGCATCGGCCTCGGTGGCATCCTGTCGCTCGTCGTGATCGTGATCGCGGCCCTGGTCGAGCCTCGCCAGCGTGGCCGGGTCAATGCCTGGCTGAGCAGCATGCAGACAACGGCCACCCTCAGGGGACCGGTCATCGGCGGGCTGATCGTGCAGACACCGGGCCTGGGCTGGCAGTGGTGCTTCCTGCTCAGCATCCCCGGCGCGCTGGCCGCGGTGATCGTGATCGCGGCGACCCTGCGTATCGTGCGCACACCGCACGAGCGGATGCGTGCCGACTTCGCCGGCGCCGGCCTGATCGCGCTGGACGTGACCTCCTCGCTCATCTGCATCTCGGCGCTCCCGCACGCGGCGACGTCGGTCTGGCTCGTCGCGGTTCCGGGCGCCGTTGGCCTGATCGCACTGACTGTGGCCGTCTTCGTGGAACTGCGGGCGGACGATCCGATCCTGCCGCTGCGGCTGCTTGCCGCCCGCATTCCCTGCTCTGCGTCACCGCGACCTTCTTCTCCGGCACGACCCTGTTCAGCGGCTCGGTCTTCATCACCCAGTACCTGCAATTCGGCGTCGGCCTCGCGCCCGCAACCGCGGGAGCCCTGCTGACCCCGATGGCGCTGGGAACCGTGGCCGTGGCCTTCGCCGCCGGCCGGTACATCAGCCGCACCGGCCGGACCCGACCGGTGCTTATGGTCGGCGTCTGGCGCTCTTCGCCGGCAACGCCGTGCTGTCCCAGATGCACTTCTCCCCCATCGCGATGGCGGTGATCGGCACGGTCCTGATCGCCTGCGGCCTGGGCGCGGTGATCCAGAACCTGATCCTCACCGCGCAGACCACGGTGCCGTTCGGCACCATCGGGTCGATGAGCTTATCGGTGTCGTTCTTCCTTTCCCTCGGCGGCACCATCGGCCTGGTCGCTCTCGGCTCGGTGCTCACCTCCCAGGTCGACACCATGCAGGGCTCAGGGGCGACCCACTCGGAGGCCTACCTCGTGGGCATGCCGATCATCTTCGGGCTGTCCGCGCTCATGGTCGTGCCGGCGCTCATTGCCGTCATCTTCCTCCCGGCGATCCATCTGCGCGGTGGGCAGAGCGCCGCCGCCACGGTCACGGGCAGAAGTGCCGACCCCACCGACGGGGCAATGTTTCACAGCGCGTGACATCAACCAGCTCTGACCGCAGCCACCGCCAGCGCCGGATGACTACTGCTGAGCGCGGCGCCTACTCCGCGTTGGGATTCGCGACCGTGGCCTGGGCGGCCGCGGGGGGAAGCGACCCGATGGGGGCGCTGCGGTGGGTGCGCATGTAGAACTCGCGCTTGAGGGTCTCCCAGCGGTCAAGGGTGACGGCGTTTGCGGAGGTCGACTTGTCGGACACGGGGGCTCTATCTTTCTTGGGACTACATTCACTCAAACGAGCGGCGTTCGTCTGCATGAGGCAGGGCGTCATTCACAATGAATCGCCGTGAAGT
Organism: Cryobacterium sp.; assembly: GCF_025463825.1. GTDB lineage: Bacteria > Actinomycetota > Actinomycetes > Actinomycetales > Microbacteriaceae > Cryobacterium. The sequence continues at coordinate 3,267 of NZ_JAODBG010000012.1, read as the reverse complement.
ACGTGGCGCCGCTGTCGGTGGGTTCGGTCACCATCGACCAGCTCGGCCCTGGCGAATTCTTGAGGCCGTGAAATCAGTTTAGAAACGCGTCGCGCTCCGCGACAGGGACCAAAGTCCCCCATTCGGGACCGGCCAGGACCTCGCAAAGGCCTCGGATTCAGCACATACATAGGTGGAGGGTCCAGACTGTACGAGGCCCGAACCGAACTGGAGATTTCTGCGTGCGCACTGTTCCTACTTTCCTCACCATGACGGCGCTTGCCGCCATCGCCCTCAGCGGATGCGCCGCGTCGCCGGACACGGAGGCGACGCCATCCGCAACGGCCGCCGCGATCTCGTGCACCGACCCGGGAACCACGTCGGATGCCGTGACCGTCACCGGTGACGCCAACGCCGAACCGACCGTGACCTTCGAGAGCCCCCTGGCCGCGGAGCAGACCGAGCGCACCGTCGTCACCGAGGGAACCGGCGACGCCGTGGAAGAGGGCGACTCCGTCTCCATCGCCTACGCCGCGTACAACGCCACCAGCGGCGCCAAGCTCACCTCCGGCGGCTTCGGCGATGACGCGGGCCTCACGGTCAACGTGGTCAGCAGCCAGAGCGCGATCGCCGGCATCCTCAAGGGTGTGGCCTGCTCCAACGTGGGTGACCGCGTCGCCGTCGTCATCACCCCCGACGACGGCTTCGGCGAGACCGGCAACACCGACCTGGGTGTCGCCGCCACCGACCAGATGCTCTTCGTGATCGACGTCAAGGAGATTCTCCCCACCCGCGCCACCGGTGAGGACCAGGAGCCCACCGACGGCTTCCCGACCGTTGAGCTCGCCAAGAACGGTGAGCCCACCGTGACCATGCCGAAGACCGACCCGCCGGCCGAGCTCGGTGTCGAGGTACTCAAGAAGGGCGACGGCGCCACCGTCACCGACGCCTCCACCGTGACGGTGCAGTACAGCGGGTCCCTCTGGGCCACTGGCGAGGAATTCGACTCGAGCTGGGGCACCGGCCCCACCACCTTCGCGGTGTCCGGCCTGATCACCGGCTTCACCCAGGGCCTGGTCGGCCAGACCGTCGGCTCGCAGGTCGTCATCGTGATCCCGCCGGGCCCGTTGGGCTATGAGGGCGGCAACGACCAGGCGGGCATCAGCGCCACGGACACCCTGGTCTTCGTCGTCGACATCATCTCCGAGGCGTAACAGCCTGTAGCCAGCCCCGCTGGTCGAGACCGTCGGAACAGACGCGTCAGCACTGTTCCGGACCGCCTCGGCCAGCGGGGCTTCGTCGTTCCCTGCCCAGCGCCTGCACAGAGTGCCGGGCTAACCTGTGACCAGACCGCAGAACGCGGTTCCGGACGACGGTTCAGTACTCGGCACGCGACAAGACTGGCCACAGGAGTGCTCTGTCATGTCGTGGTTAATTCTGGCCGGGTCCGGTGTCTTGGAGGCTGTCTGGGCGACGGCGCTCGGCAAGTCCGAGGGCTTCACAAAGCTCTGGCCCACCGTCGTTTTCGGTGTGGCCCTGGTCTTGAGCGTGGGCGGCCTGGCGATCGCGATGCCCACGATCCCGATCGGAACCGCCTATGCGGTCTCGGTGGGAATCGGAGCCGCCCTCACGGTGCTCTACGCCATGGTCTTCGGCGGGAGCCGGCCTCCCTGCTGAAGATCCTTCTCATCCTGGGCCTCGTCGGCTGCGTCATCGGCCTCAAGCTCGTGGACGGCGGCCACTGACCCCAGCGTCGCTCCGTCTTGTCCGACCCCGCGACGTGCCTGCGTGTCGCTGCCGCGGCCGACAGGGTTGTCTCACCGGGTCTCGACGGGATCGACCAGCGGATGGTTGTGCTTCGTAGGTCGTCTTTTCGAGCCTTGAGAAGCTCGACCAGCGGATGGCGGCGTGACGTGGGCTCAGCGCTGGTCGGCTCAGTGGTCGTGCTGTTCGAGGGCGGCGGGGCTTTTGCTGTGCAGCTGGATGAGGGTTTGGCCGGGATCCGCGGACGCGGGTGGCCTGAGCCAGTAGGCGCCGGAGTGTTCGAAGATCTGCCAGCCTTGGTTGTGCAGTAGCCGGTGGTGCGGGTTGCACAGCAGGATGCCCAGGCGGATGTCGGTGCTGCCGTGATCGCGCAGCCATTCCTCGAGATGGTGGGCCTCGGTGCGGGACGGGGGTCTATCGCAATCACCCCACCTGCAACCGCCGTCGCGGGCGGCCAACGCGGTGCGTTGGGCCGGGCTGAAGAGTCGTTCTTCGCGGCCGAGGTTCAACGGTTGCCCGTCGGTGTCGAATCGGACCTCGACGGTGCCGGAGGTGCAGACGATCCGGTCGATGGTCTCGCGAGATACCGGGGCGGGGTTGCCTTCGAGGAAGCCGTGCCCGGTGCCGTCCGGGATGGTCACCAGGGCTTCGGTCGGGTCGACGGTGGGGACGGACGTTTCGGCCTGTCCGGCGGGTGGCTGTGTGGCGGTGGTCAGGATCCGCACGGCGGGGGTGCGGCCGCCGAGCATCCGGTCCGGGTTCACCGTGCTGCCGGCTATGAGCAGGTCGACGAGGCCGTCGGCGGCGATCTGGTTGGTGCTGCGCGGGTCGTCTTGGACGGCTGTGGCCCAGGCGGCCCGGTCCGGGTCGACGAATCGCACGCCGCCGCGGCGGGGCCCGGTGAGGCCGTCCAGAACGGATAGGAGGTATTCGCCTTGCTCGGGTGGGAACAGGCCGTGGAGGTGGACCTGGCCGGTGTCGATCTTCCAGGCCCGCAGGTACCGGTCGTCCCAGGCTTTCTGCTCCCGCACGGCGATGCCGGCTTCGTCGAGACTGTCACGCATCCGCCGGGAGCGTTTGAGCAGCTCGTCCACCGTCATCCGCGTGGCCTCGTCGAGCAGCGTCTGCACGGCGTCGGCGAGTTTGGCGCCGGTCACGACGGTGTCGATGTCGCCCAGGCCGGCGCGGATCGCGTGCGCGGCGGCGACGGACAGCGCGCCGGTCGCGGCGGCGCGGGAGATCGGGGTGTACCAGGGCAGTGCCACCGGCTCGGGCGCCGGGTCGTCGAACAGGTCCGGTGGCGTGCCCGTCCCCTCCATTCGGTCGTCTTCGTCGGCCTCGTCGAGCAACCGTCGCGCCGTGTCTTCCGCGACCGCGGCGTCGGCCGCTTCGGTGTCGGCGAGCATCCTCCCGACGTCGACGAGCTTGCGGGCGTCCTGCCGGGTGGAACCGGTCAGGTCCTGGATCAACTCGGCCGGGCCGAGGAACCCCTGCTGCGCCGCCAGGCCCTGCTGGCCCAGCTCG
>NZ_JAODBG010000006.1 GCF_025463825.1 Cryobacterium sp. | reverse complement strand
GCGCCGCCCAGGTCGCCGACGGCGCCAGCCAGACCGCCGCCGGGGCCGACACCGTGAGCACTGGCGCTGCCTCCGCCGCGGACGGGGCAGCCGCCCTGAGCACGGGCGCGAACTCCGCCCTGACCGGCGCCGAGGCCCTCGCCACGGGCGCGTCGTCGCTCAGCGACGGTCTGGTCGGCCTGCAGGACGGCGCGGGGACGCTCCGCGACGGCCTGACCGACGGCGTCGAGAGCATCCCGGACACGGATGCCGCGACCATCGACTTGCAGGGCTCCACCATCGCCGACCCGGTCGATCTCAGGACCGCGGCGGTGACTCCGCCGGCACCTACGGTGCGGGCCTTGCCCCGTTCTTCGCGAGCCTGGCCGGCTGGATCGGCATCTACGCCCTGTTCCTGATCGTGAAGCCGGTCTTCCGCCGCGCCATCACTGCGCTGCACTCGCCGCTGAAGATCACCCTGGCGGGCTGGCTCACGCCCGGCATCCTGGGCCTGTTGCAGATGGCGGCGTTGTTCGGCATCCTCACCGGCGTGCTGCACTTCGAGGTGCACAACCCGGTCGGCACCTACGCCATGATGGGCCTGGCCGCGATGGCCTTCGCCGCGATCATCCTGGCGCTGAACGTGTGGCTGGGCAGCGTGGGCCAATTCGTCGGCCTGGTGCTGATGGTGCTGCAGCTGGTCACGGCCGGCGGCACCTTCCCCTGGCAGACCTTGCCGGCGCCGCTGGCGATCCTGCACCACGTGGTGCCGATGAGCTACGCCGTGGACGGCATCCGCCAGCTGATGTACGGCGGCAACCCGGCCACCGCGCTGGGCGACGCCGGGGTGCTGCTGCTCTGGCTGACCGGCGCCCTCGCCCTGACCGCGATCGGGGTGGTCCGGATGACCCACTTCCGGACCCTGCGCGACCTCAGGCCCAGCCTGATCGGCTAGCGCCCATCCCCATGCATTCTGGGGGCCATGGCCGCGGCGATCTTCATGACGGTGGTGATGCGGCGGGCACCGGCGTCCAGGGCGCCGCGGAAGATGCCGGGGAAGGCCAGCACGTTGTTGATCTGGTTGGGGTAGTCGCTGCGCCCGGTCGCCACGATTCTGGCGAAGCGGGCTGCCACGTCGGGCGTCACCTCCGGGTCCGGTTTCGACAGGGCTAAAATCATCGCGTCGGTCGACATGGTCGCCAGCAGCGACTCGTCGACGGTGCTGGAGGAGACGCCGACGAAGACATCCGCACCCGCCAGCGCCTGCGCCGGGCCGCCGTCGATCTGGCGCGGGTTGCTCGTCAGCGCGAACTCGGCCTTGACCCCGGTGAGATCGATGCGATGGCCGCTGAGGATGCCGCGGGAATTCAGCAGCACCACGTCCGGGATGCCCACCTCCAGCAGCAGCGCGGCGATCGCGATCCCGGCCGCACCGGCGCCGGCGACGACCACCCGCAGACCGGCGAGGTCCCGCCCGAGCACCTTGGCGCCGTTGGTGAGCGCGGCCAGCACCACCACGGCGGTGCCGTGCTGGTCGTCGTGCATGACGGGCATGTCCAGCGCCTCGATGAGCTTGGCCTCGAGTTCGAAGCACCGCGGCGCCGACACGTCCTCGAGGTTCACGGCGCCAAAGCTGTGCCGCACGCGCACCAGGGTCTCCACGATCTCGTCGACATCCGTGGTGTCCAGCACCAGCGGAATCGAGTTGAGGCCGCCGAAACGTTGGAACAGGGCCGCCTTGCCCTCCATCACGGGCAGCGCGGCGGCCGGGCCGATGTCACCCAGCCCCAGAACGGCGGTGCCGTCGCTCACGACCGCCACCAGCCGGCTCGCCCAGGTGTACTCGGCGGCGACGGCGGCGTCCTTGTGGATGGCGCGGCTGACCTCGGCGACGCCGGGCGTGTAGACGATGGCCAGGTCCCGCCGGGTGTCGATCGGCCGGGCCAGGGAGATGCGGAGCTTGCCGCCCTCGTGAGCTGCGAAGATCTCGTCGCTGCTGACGTCTGCGCTGGCGGCGGTGCCGGCGACGGCGGGCGGGACGGGGATGGTGAGCGACATAAGCCAGCCTTCGCGGTCGAGACAGGGGAAGCCGCACATTCGCTCGGGGCTCGAGACCGGCCTGAGGACAGGCTAAGGCCACCGCGGGCTGCACGCCCGGGACCATAGACCTAATCCCCGCAATCGGATGCGCCGACCGCTACGCGAGTTGCCGCAATGTCGTGGGCGGGCCCGACGGCGACTCACGCCAAAATGCCCCTTCCGACGCACGGAAGGGGCATTCTGAAGCAATTCGGCGGGCGACGGGCCGCCGCCACGGCGCTGCTAGCGCGGAAGGGACTCCTCCGCGGGCCTCGCGATGTCGGCGTCCGGCGCATCGCTGTCGGTGCCGTCAGTCGCGGTCGGGGCGGCCCCACGCTTCGATGCCGTGCCGTGGTGGGCCGCTTCGAGCGCCTCGGCCTCTTCCCCGCCGACGGCCTCGCCGCGGGCGACCATGCCGGCCACGTCGGACAGCTTGATCTGCTTGAGCATCAGGGCGAGGAGGAACGCCAGCCCGATGAACGGCAGCAGGTACCAGAACACCGGGGCCAGGGCATCCGCGTAGGCCACGACGATGCCGTCACGCACGGCGTCGGGCAGGGCGCTCAGGGTCTGCGGGTCGATGGAGGAGGTGGCCGCATCGGCATCCGTCGAACTGGCGCCGGCAGCGGTGAAGACGCCGCGGAGGTTCTCGGTGAGGCGGTTCGTGAAGATCGTGCCGAACACGGCCACACCGAGCGCAGCACCGACCTCGCGGAAGTAGTTGTTCGTGCTCGTCGCGGTGCCGACCATCGTCGGGTTGACCGAGTTCTGGGCCACCAGGACGACGACCTGCATGATCAGGCCGAGGCCGGCGCCGAAGATGAACAGGAACACGCAGATCAGCCAGATCGGCGTCTCGGCGGTGAGGCTGGTCATCAGCACCATCGCCAGCGCGGTGAGGATCGTGCCGAGGATCGGGAACATCTTGTAGCGGCCGGTCTTGGTGATGGCGATACCGGAGATGATCGAGGTGCCGATCAGTCCTGCCATCATCGGCAGCATCAGCAGGCCGGAGGCGGCCGCGGAGGTGCCGGAGGACATCTGCAGGAACGTCGGCACGAAACCGATCGCGGAGAACATGCCGAGGCCCAGGGTGAGGCCGATCAGCGTGGCGTTGACGAAGGTCGGGTTCTTGAACAGCGACAGCGGGATGATCGGGTCTTTCGCCTTCGATTCCACGATGACGAACAGGACTGCGGCGAGAATCATGCCGGCGCCGAACAGCCAGGTCTCGATCGCTTCCCAGCCGTGGCTGGCATTGCCGCCGAAGTCGGTGAAAAAGATCAGGCAGGTCGTGAATGCGGAGAGGAACAGGACACCGAGGATGTCGATGGGCTGGGTGGCCTTCTTGCTCGGCAGGCGCAGCGCGAACCAGGCGATCGCGAAGGCCGCGATGCCGACGGGGATGTTGATGTAGAACGCCCACTGCCAGGTGAGCTGGTCGACGAAGAATCCACCAAGCAGCGGTCCACCGACGGCCGAGAGGCCGAAGATGCCACCGAGCGGACCCAGATACTTGCCGCGCTCGGAGGCGGGCACGATGTCGGCGATGATCGCCTGGGAGAGGATCATCAGGCCGCCGCCGCCGAGGCCCTGCACCGCGCGCCAGACGATGAGCTGGGTGAAGTCGCCGGCGAAGGCGCAGCCCACCGAGGCGATGGTGAAGAGTGCGATCGCCAACAGGAAGAGCCGTCTGCGACCGAGCACGTCACCGAACTTGCCGTAGACCGGCATGACGATCGTGGTGGCGAGCAGGTAGGCGGTGGTCAGCCAGACCTGATGCTCGACGCCGCCGAGCTGGCCGACGATCGTCGGCATGGCGGTCGAGACGATGGTCTGGTCGAGGCTCGAGAGGAGCATTCCGGCGATCAGCGCCGCGAAGATGATCCAGATCCGACGCTTGGTCAGAAGGAGCGGACCCTCGGCAGAAGCAGCGAGGGTGGGGGCGGTCGCGGTCATGCGCTGGCCTTTCCAG
>NZ_JAODBG010000146.1 GCF_025463825.1 Cryobacterium sp. | reverse complement strand
TTGTAGTAGTCCGCCCACTGCTCGGGCAGGTCGTCTTCGTAGTAGATGGCCTCGACCGGACACACCGGTTCGCAGGCGCCACAGTCGACGCATTCGTCAGGGTGGATGTAGAGGGAGCGTTCGCCCTCGTAAATGCAGTCGACGGGGCACTCGTCGACGCAAGCGCGATCCTTGACGTCCACACAGGGCAAGGCGATGACGTACGTCACAGTGGCGGAATTCCCTTCACGAACAGAGTAATCAGTCTACGCCGTTGGCCGACGGGCCGGTATTCGCGGCCAAGCGATGACCAGCGCCGCGACCAGGGCAGGCACGACGGTCCAGATCGTGCCCAGCAGGCCCTGGGGCACCAGGACCGACCCGCCGGTGCTGCGGAGAGACAGCAGGAAAACGGTGGCGAGCATCCCCACCGCGGCGGCGAGCACGACAAGGCGGTCCCGGACCACCAGCCGAAGGCCGACCAGGAGCGTGCCGGTGGCGATGAGGGAGAGGACCAACCCGATGGGCACGGTGATCGGCCCGAGCCCGAAGGTGGTCTGGTGCGCCACGGTGCCCAGCACTCCGAAGAGCACTCCAGCGGCCAGGGCCACGAGCGTGGTGACCGCGCGGGTCGCCGCCGTCGGGGCCTCGTCCACCACGGCAGGCCGGGCGGGCTCGCTCGTGCGCACGTAGGTTTCCGACCCCGTCACCGGCACCTCTCCCCCGTCGGCGAGGCGCACCAGGCGGCCGTCGACGCCCCAGCGGCCGTGGTACGCGCCCAGCGCCTGGAGCTTGCGGTCTAGGTGGTCGCTCACATCGATGGCCGTCAGCCGCTGGCCCGCGGCGGCGGACACCCGACTACTGAGGAAGACCGGCACCCCGTGGTCGCCGGCAGCGTCGGCAGCGGCCCGGCGCAGGACCGGCTCGGCCGCCGCGGTCACGACGGCGGTCGCCCGGGCCTCGGCGAGGGCCGCTCCGAGGACCTCGCGGCGCACGGCCGCGTCCGAGTTCCCGGACAGCACCCGCCACTGGCCCGACTCGGTTTCGCCGAGCGCCTCGCGGGCCGCGATGACGGCATCGGCGTCGGCCGTCGCCGCATCCGTGCGGCCGAAGAGCACCGTCACCTGGGCGCCGTCGTCGAGCAGGCGTGCGATGGTGCCGCCGGTGTGGAGCGACTCGTCCCCTGGAGTATCGAGCACGAAGACCACGCGTTCGCCGCTGCCGGACATGACCATGGGGAAAACTCCTGAACGAGGCGGCTGGAGAGGTGGCGGGTGCCGGGCGACGCCCGGGACCGTGTGCCGCCGACAAATTCTAACTGGACAGCCCGAGAGGCCATCCGTACACTGAACGAGTAAGGTAAGCCTTACCATCCTGTACGTTCTCACACAAACAACCTCCGACCGGGAAGCACTGTGCTCGCAAACTACCTGATCGGCCTCCGCGAGGGGCTCGAAGCAGCATTGATCGTGACGATCCTGATCGCCTACGTGGTGAAGATCGGCCGCCGCGACGTGTTGCCGCGCCTCTGGACCGGGATCGGCCTGGCCGTGCTGCTGGCCCTCATCCTCGGCGCCATCCTCACCTTCGGGACCTATGGGCTGAGCTTCGCCGCGCAGGAGACCATCGGCGGGTTGCTCTCGATCATCGCCACGGGCCTGGTGACCTGGATGGTGTTCTGGATGCTGCGGACGGCCAGGGACCTCAAGGGACACCTGCACGGCAGCATCGACAAACACCTCGTCGGCAGCGGCATGGGCCTGGTGCTCGTGGCTTTTCTCGCGGTGGGCCGGGAGGGCATCGAAACCGCCCTGTTCATCTGGGCGGCGGTGCAGGCCACGGGCGAGACCACGTTGCCGCTGGTCGGCGCGAGCCTGGGCATCCTCACCGCGGTGGGCCTGGGCTGGCTGGTCTACGCGGGCATGCTCAAGATCAACCTGGCCCGCTTCTTCACCTGGACCGGCGCCATCCTCATCATCGTCGCCGCCGGCGTGCTGTCCTATGGTGTGCACGACCTGCAGGAAGCCGGCATTCTGCCGGGGCTGAACTCGCTGGCGTTCGACGTCTCGGCCGCCATTCCACCGGACAGCTGGTACGGCACCCTGCTCAAGGGCACCCTCAATTTCTCGCCGGCGACGACCTGGCTCGAGATGTTCGCCTGGGTCGCGTACATGGTGCCCACCCTGACGCTTTTCATCGTGAAGAGCCGGCAGTCCAGGCCCGCCGCCTCAGCCGCACCACGCCAGGCCGCACCCGCGATCCCCGTCCACTGACCACGCACCGCCCTCCCCCTCGAAGGACACCTATGCGCGCCCGTCTCCTCCCCCTCGTCGCCGTCACGGCGGCCGGTCTGCTCGCCCTCACCGGCTGCGTCGCCAACGCCACCGCCACCGACTCGCCGAAGGGGGCGCTCACCGTCGACAGCAGTGCGGATGCCTGCGCCGTCTCCGCTGCGGAGGCGCCGTCCGGCAACCTGAGCTTCGCTGTCACCAACTCCGGTGACCAGGTGACCGAGTTCTACCTTCTCGCCGAGGACGGCCTGCGGATCGTCGGCGAGGTCGAGAATATCGGCCCGGGCCTCAGCCGCGACCTCGTCGTGCAACTCGCCCCCGGCACCTACCTCACCACCTGCAAGCCCGGCATGGTCGGCGACGGCATCGACAAGACCACGTTCACCGTCACCGACTCCGGCAACGACGTGGCCGTTGACGCCGACCTGGATGCCCAGGTCGAGGTCGCCAACAGCAACTACGCCGCTTACGTGCGCGACCAGGTGGCCCAGCTCCTCACCGGCACCCAGTCCTTCGCCGACGCGTACCTGGCCGGCGACGACGACACCGCCCGCGCCCTCTACGCCGGCACCCGCGCCCACTGGGAGCGGGTGGAGACCGTCGCGGAGTCGTTCGGCGACCTGGACCCGCAGCTGGACCTCCGGGAGGCCGACCTCGAGGAGGGCCAGGACTGGACCGGCTGGCACGCGATCGAGAAGGACCTCTGGCCCGCCGACGCCGAGGCCGGCTTCACCGCGTACACCCCCGAGCAGCGCCAGAACCTGGCCGACCTGCTCGTCGCGGACACCACCACGCTGAACGAGAAGGTGCAGGACTTGGACTTCACCCTGTCGCAGCAGACCAACGGCGCGATCGGGCTGCTCGACGAGGTCGCCACCGGCAAGGTCACCGGCGAGGAAGAGTTTTGGTCGCACACCGACCTATGGGACTTCCAGGCCAACATCGACGGCGCCAAGGTGCTCTACGCCGGGGTGCGCGACATCCTGCTGGAGGAGGACGCCGACCTGGCCGCCGAGCTTGACACGGAGTTCGACGCCCTGCAGGTGCTCCTCGATGCGGAACGCATCGGCGACGGCTTCACCCTGTACACCGACCTCACTTCGGCGGAGATCAAGGCCTTCGCCGACCAGGTGAACGCGCTCGGCGAACCGCTGAACCAGCTCACCGCTACGCTCGTGCTCTAACGAAAGAACCCCACACCAGATGACCGACTCCCCCGACCCCACGACGGATGCGCACGCGCCCCGGGGCCTGTCCCGGCGCGGGCTGCTCGGCCTGGCAGGGGCCGGGGTTGCCGGTCTCGGACTGGGAATCGCCGGGGACCGCGTCGCACTGGCCGCGGCGGCGTCCTCCGCAGGCGCCGGCGCCGTCTACCCGTTCTACCAGAAACACCAGGCCGGCATCGTCACGCCGGCCCAGGACCGGTTGCACTTCGCTGCGTTCGACGTCACCGACGGCACCAGCCGGGCGGAGCTGATCGAACTGCTGCAGGACTGGACTGTCGCGGCGGCCGCGATGACCGCCGGCAAGGATATCGGGGACTACGGCGCGGTCAGCGGCCCGTATGACGCACCGCCGGAGGACACCGGAGAGGCCGTCGGCCTGCCGCCGGCCGGTCTGACCATCACGTTCGGTTTCGGGCCCAGTCTGTTCCAGACCGCGGCCGGAGTGGACCGATTCGGCCTGGCCGCCCGGCGACCGGCGGACCTGGTCGAGCTGCCGCACTTCCCCGGCGACATGCTCGAGGAGGCCGGCAGCGGCGGGGACCTGTGCATCCAGGCTTGCGCGAACGACCCGCAGATCGCCGTGCACGCCATCCGCAACCTGTCCCGCATCGCGTTCGGGCGGGCGGCCATCCGCTGGTCCCAGCTGGGCTTCGGCCGCACCTCCTCCACCAGCACCAGCCAGGCCACCCCGCGCAACCTGTTCGGGTTCAAGGACGGCACGGCCAACATCAAGGCCGAGGAGCCCGCCGCGGTGACCGAGCACCTCTGGGTGGGAGCGAACGACGGCCCGGCCTGGCTCGCCGGCGGCTCGTATCTCGTGGCGCGGCGCATCCGCATGACCATCGAGACCTGGGACCGCAGCAGCCTACGCGAGCAGGAGGGTGTCATCGGCCGCACCAAGGGCGAAGGGGCGCCGTTGTCCGGCGGCACCGAGTTCACCGAACCCGACTTCACCCTCGCCGGTCGGGCGGACCAGCCGCTGATCGACACGGCCGCCCACGTTCGCCTGGCGCACCCAGCGCAGAATGACGGGATTCGCATCCTTCGCCGCGGCTATAACTTCGTCGACGGCAACGACGCGCTCGGCCGCCTCGATGCCGGGCTGTTCTTCATCAGCTTCCAGCGCACCCCGGCCAGCTTCACGACGGTGCAGCTGAACCTGGCCCGCAACGACGCCCTCAACGAGTACATCCGCCACGTCGGCTCCGCCCTCTTCGCGGTGCCCCCCGGGGCGAGCGAGGGGTCGTACGTAGGCGCCGGGCTCTTCGCCTAGCTCGCGGGCGCGACCGTGTAGAGCACGCCGTCGGGGGTGCCCGCGATCGTGACCGTGTAGGTAGCGTTCTTCAGGGCCACCACACCCACGTCGCCTACGTTGGCGGAGTTGCCGGTGTCGGGTTCGTAGCCGGCTTCGACGAGGAGCTGCTTCGCGTCGGCCAGCGGGTCGGTGGCGCCGGAGGCGATCGTGACGACCCAACCCTGGTCCCCGTTGGTGGTGTTGCCGGCGCCGAACTTGATGTCGCCATCGATCACGGGGATCTCCGCGGGCCAACCGTCGGGCAGCGCTCCGCCCAGGCTCACGTCACCGTCGGTGGCTCCCTGCACGGCGCCGTTCACTGCATCCTGCACCTGTCCGTCGGAGCAGCCGGCCAGAGCCGGTCCGGCGGCGAGCACCGTCACCAGGGCCAGGCCCATCCGCAGGGAGGACGTCGTCAACTTGCATGCTGTGGTCATGGTTCCCTCACGCGTTGTCGTACTCGTGCCTGACAAAAAACCGCAGGCACCCCGCGCCGGAGAACCGGAACTGGATGCCTGCAGCAGATGGAACGGTGGATCTAGTTCGCGTCCTGCTTCTTCAGACGCGAAACGTTGCGTTGACGAGCGGATGCGGCGAGCTCGACCTTGCGGATCCGGACGACAGCGGGGGTGACCTCGACGCACTCGTCTTCGCGGGCGAATTCGAGGCACTGCTCGAGAGTGAGCTGCTTCGACGGGGTCATCGACTCGAACGTGTCGGAGGTGGACTGACGCATGTTGGTCAGCTTCTTTTCCTTGGTGATGTTCACGTCCATGTCGTCACCGCGCGAGTTCTCGCCGATGACCATGCCCTCGTAGACCTCTTCGGTCGGGTTGACGAAGAACTGCATGCGCTCCTGCAGGGCGATGATGGCGAACGGCGTGACCACACCGGCACGGTCGGCCACAATGGAGCCGTTGGTACGGGTGTTGATGGTGCCGGCCCAGGCCTCGTAGCCGTGGAAGATCGCGTTGGCGATACCGGTTCCGCGGGTGTCCGTGAGGAACTCGGTGCGGAAGCCGATCAGGCCGCGCGACGGAACGATGAACTCCATGCGGACCCAGCCGGTGCCGTGGTTCGCCATGTTCTCCATGCGACCCTTACGGGCGGCGAGGAGCTGGGTGATCGCGCCGAGGTACTCCTCAGGCGAGTCGATGGTGAGGTGCTCGTACGGCTCGTGGATCTTGCCGTCGACACGCTTCACGACGACCTGCGGCTTGCCGACGGTGAGCTCGAAGCCCTCGCGACGCATCTGCTCGACCAGGATGGCGAGAGCGAGCTCGCCACGGCCCTGGACTTCCCAGGCGTCCGGACGGCCGATGTCGAGAACGCGGAGCGAGACGTTACCGACGAGTTCCTTGTCGAGACGGTCCTTGACCATGCGGGCGGTGAGCTTGTGGCCCTTGACCTTGCCGATGAGCGGCGAGGTGTTGGTGCCGATGGTCATCGAGATGGCCGGGTCATCAACCGTGATGGTCGGGAGCGGGCGAACGTCATCCGGGTCGGCGAGGGTCTCACCGATGGTGATGTCCGGGAATCCGGCGACGGCGACGATGTCACCCGGTCCGGCGCTCTCGGCCGGATAACGGTCGAGGGCCTTGGTGATCATGAGTTCGGTCACGCGCACGTTGGAGACGGTGCCGTCGTGCTTGACCCAGGCCACGGTCTGGCCCTTCTTGATGGTGCCCTGGAAGACACGCAGCAGCGCGAGACGGCCGAGGAACGGCGAGGAGTCGAGGTTGGTGACCCAGGCCTGCAGCGGGTGCTCGTCGTCGTAGACGGGAGCGGGGATGTGCTGGAGGATTGCTTCGAAGAGCGGCTCGAGGTCGTCGTTGTCGGGCAGCGCGCCGTTGTCGGGCTTGTTCAGGCTGGCGGCGCCGGCACGGCCGGATGCGTAGACGACCGGCACGTTCAGGACCAGGTCAAGGTCCAGGTCGGGCACGTCGTCGGCCATGTCCGAGGCGAGGCCGAGGAGCAGGTCCTGACTCTCTTCGACGACCTCATCGATACGGGCGTCCGGACGGTCGGTCTTGTTGACGAGGAGGATCACGGGCAGGTGCGCCTCAAGTGCCTTGCGCAGCACGAAGCGGGTCTGCGGCAGCGGGCCCTCGGATGCGTCGACGAGGAGCACGACACCGTCGACCATGGACAGGCCGCGCTCGACTTCGCCACCGAAGTCGGCGTGGCCGGGGGTGTCGATCACGTTGATGGTGATGGGTCCGTCGGTGGCGTGGATGCCCTTGTACGAGATCGCCGTGTTCTTGGCGAGGATCGTGATGCCCTTTTCGCGCTCGAGCTCGTTGGAGTCCATCGCACGCTCTTCGGTGTGCGAGTGCTCGGCGAAGGAGTTCGTCTGCTGCAGCATCGCGTCGACCAGGGTCGTCTTGCCGTGGTCAACGTGGGCAACGATTGCAACATTCCGGAGGTTATTGCGGGTAGCAATCGCCATAAAAATAGATCCTTACGAAGAATGGATGCCGCGTAAAAGCGAATGCGGCGAAGAGTGGATGAGTGGGGTCACTGCGGACCCAAGGATTTATCTTACCGTACTCAGCCACCTTCCCGTCGGGCGAGCGACGGACACTCCTATATAAGGGCGCCCGAGAGGCAGGTCACCGGGTTTCGACTAGCTCAACCAACAGGACGGGGGCGAACCGGAGAATCTCCATGTCAACGCGCTCGACCCGTGTCGAAGGATGGTTGCCACCCGGAAACACAGGATGGGACGCGGCCTCGGCCACGCCCCATCCGGGTTCAGGTGCGGGCGGGTGCCGGCGGCCTAAGCCGTGTTCTATTCGCGCCGGTTACTTGGCCCAGCCCACCACGGTCCAGTCGACCGACTGGAACTGCTTGGCGCCGTAGTTGACCAGTCCGTCCTTCACCGCGTACACGTTCGGCAGCGGAGCGAGCGGCACGATCGGCACGTAGGAAGCGAGCACCTTGTCGATCTCGTCGGCAATCTCCAGACGCTTGTCGGGATCGAGCTCGGCGTTCACCTCGTCATACAGGCCCTCGAGCGACTCGTCGGTGATGCCGGTGAAGTTCGACTCGGAGTCGACCGGGGAGAACAGCGCCTCAGACGACGAGATGGGGAACGCGGTGCCCTGCCAGGAGAAGCTGGTCATCTCGTAGTCGCCGGCGATGATGTAGTCCGAGAAGTACTTGGCGGCGGGAACCTCGTCGAGTTCGACGGTGACACCCACATCCTTGAGGTCGGCCTGCACCTGGACGGCGCGCTGCTTGTTGGTCGGCGTCTCGGCCGGAACGGTGATCGAGAGAGTCAGCACGTCGCCGTCCTTCTCCCGAAGTCCGTCGTCGTTCAGCTCGTAGCCGGCCTCGTCGAACAGGTCGGCGGCCCCTTCGACGTCGAAGCCGATGGCGGCACCCACGTTGTCTTCGTAGCCCTTCTGGCCGGGCATGAAGATGTAGCTGCCCTGCGTGGTGGCGGCGACGCCGACCGGGGTGTTGGCGGATTCGGAAATCAGTTCACGGTTGATCGAGTGCCCGATGGCCCGGCGCAGGGTCTCATCGGCCAGCGGCCCCTTGGCGCTGTTCATGGTGACGTGGGTCCAGGTGAGACCACCGGATGCCTGAATCTCGGCGTCCGAACGCTTCGTGGCGGTCTGGTACGCGTCGGCGTTCGACGAGATATACAGCACGTCGGTCTCCGAGTTGCCGAAGGCAGTGGCCTGGGTGGCGCCGTCGACGACCTTCACGATGATCGTGTCGAGCTTGGGCGTCTCGCCCCACCAGGCTGGGTTCCGCACCATGGTCACGACCTGGCCGGACGGGTCGATGTCCGAGATCATGAACGGGCCGGAGGACGGCACCGGGATGGTGGTGTAACCGGTGTTGAACGCCTCGGGCGTCGCGGTCACCGCGGTGGGCAGGACGGTGGTGAAGATCGACTGCCAGTCGGCCGTGATCTGACCGAACGTGACGGTGAAGGTGTAGTCGTCACCCGACGACTCGATGGCGGTGATGTCCTCGTAGATCGCCGTGGAAGCGCCGAGGTACTCCTCATTGGTGCCGTTCAGGGCCTGCCAGGTGCCGACGTAGTCCTTGTAGGTGATGGGGGTGCCGTCTTCCCAGACCGCGTCCGGGTTGAGCGTGATCTCCACGACCTGCGGGTCGTCGCTGATGACCTCTGCCGAAACCGCGTAGTCGGGATTGACGACGGCGGTCCCGTCTTCGGCAATCTCGATCGGGCCGCCGGTGGTCGGCTCGACGGTGTTGACGGTGTCAACCTCGTTGCCGTCCACCTCAGAGGTGTTCCAGTTGACCGGCATGGCGTTGATGGCCAGGTTCAGCGTGCCGCCGTCTTCGACGTCGGCCGCGTCGGCGACCGCCCACGCGGTGCTGGGCAGTTCCTCTGTGGCACCCGCGCTCGGCGCATCCGAGGAGGTGTTGCCTGGCGCGCAGGCTGTGAGCAGTAGGGCAGACGCACTCAGGACGGCGACTGCAGCAAATGCGGTGTTTATTCGACGCATGGGGTTTCTCCTTCTTATCTTGGTGACGGGCTGTGCGTGCTGTGTGGTGGTGCGGATGATGCTTCTCGTACGGTCGGACGGGTTCAGGGGGCGCCCACCAGCGCCGAGTCGACGATGCGGTTGCGATCGACGTGGTGGCAGGCGGCGTCGACACCGTCGTGGGTGACCAGCGGCGGGTCGTCAGTCGTGCACAGCGACTGGGCGGCGGGATCGAGCAGTCGGTACAGGGGGCACCGGGTGCGGAAATTGCAGCCGGTGATCTCCTCGGTGGGGCTGGGCAGGTCGCCCTCGAGCAGCACCCGGGTGCGGCTGCGCTCGATGGCGGGGTCGGGGATCGGCGCCGCCGAGATGAGCGCCTGGGTATACGGATGCCGCGGGCGCGCGAACACCTCGGCCACCGGCCCGTACTCCACGATGCGGCCCAGGTACATGACAGCGACCGTGTCGGCGATCTGCCGCACGATGGCGAGGTCGTGCGCCACGAACAGGTAGGACAGGCCCAGCTGTTCCTTGAGGTCCTCGAGCAGGTTGATCACGCCGGCCTGGATCGACACGTCGAGGGCGGAGACCGGTTCGTCGAGCACGACCAGGCGCGGATTGGTGGCCAGTGCCCGGGCGATTCCGATGCGCTGGCGCTGGCCGCCGGAGAATTCGTGCGGATACCGGTCGGCCATCTGCGGGTCGAGCCCGACCAGGTCGAGCAGCTCCTGTACCCGGGCTCGCCGCTCGGCCCGGCCCACGCCGTGCACCGTGAGCGGTTCGCCGATCACCTCGCCGATCGGCAGGCGCGGGTCGATGGCGGCCATCGGGTCCTGGAAGACGATCTGCACGTCTTTCCGCAACTTCAGCCGCTCGGCCCGGCTTGCCGTGCCGATGTCGGTGCCGTCGATCAGGATCTTCCCGGCCTGCGGGGTCGCCATCTCGAGGATTTCGAGGATCGTGGTCGACTTTCCGCAGCCGGACTCGCCGACCAGGCCGAGGGTCTGGCCGGGCTGGATCGAGAATGAGACGCCGTCCACGGCCCGAACCGTGCCGATCCGGCGGGAGAACAGTCCCCCGTTGGTGAGCGGGAAGTGCCGTTTCAGGTCGGTGACGGTGAGCACCGGCACCTGGGCTTCACGCGCGACGGCGTGCTGCATTTCCAGCGGCTCCGGCCGGGGGAAGACGTCGGCGCGGGTGAGGCGGCCCGAGGCGATCTCGCCCGAGCGGTGGCACGCGGCCACGTGGCTGTCGACCGGCTGATCCCTCGGCGTCCCGGCCGCGGCTAGGTCCAGCCCGGGGACTCTCACCCCATCCGCGAACTCGCCGTGCGAGGCAAGCAGAGGTTCCACCTCACGGCAGATGTCGAGGGCGATCGGGCACCGCGCGGCGAACGGGCATCCGGGCGGCAGGGCGGTCAGCGACGGCGGGCGACCCTCCAGCGGCACCAGCCGCTGGGTGCCGGCGGTCTGCATGTTGGGCACCGAGCGCAGCAGCCCGATCGAATACGGCATGTGCGGGTCGCTGAAGACATCGGCGGTGCTGCCGTTCTCCACAAGCTTGCCGGCGTACATGACGGCGATCCGGTCGGCGTGCCCGGCCACGACGCCGAGGTCGTGGGTGATCAGAACCACGGCAGCGCCGGTGAGCTCCTTGGCCTTCTCGAGCACCTCCAGGATCTGGGCCTGGATGGTCACGTCCAGCGCTGTCGTCGGCTCATCCGCCACGATCAGTTTGGGGTCGTTCGCGATGGACATCGCGATCATCGCGCGTTGCCGCATGCCGCCGGAGAACTCGTGTGGAAACGCCTTGGCGCGACGTTCAGGGGCGGGGATGCCCACCACCTTGAGCAGTTCGATGGCGCGGGACCTGGCGGCCTGTTTGCTCAGCGCCGAGTCGTGCAGCAGCAGGGCCTCGGCGATCTGGTCACCCACGGTGTACACCGGGGTGAGGGCGGACAGCGGGTCCTGGAAGATCATCGAGATGTCGCGGCCGCGCAGCCCCGAGAGCTGGCGGTCGTTCATCTCCAGCAGCTTGTGGCCGTCGAAGTCGATGTCTCCGGTGATCTGCGCCGAGCTCGGCAGCAGCCCCATCAGGGCCAGCGACGACACCGACTTGCCCGAGCCGGATTCGCCGACGATGCCGAGGAATTCGCCCTCGTGCACGTCGTAACTGATACCGCGCACGGCGTTCACCGGCGGGCCGCCGCGCTGCGGGAAGGTCACCGAGAGGTTCCGCACCTTCAGCAGCGGCGTGCTGCGGCGCGTCGTCCCCTGCGCGGCGGGAAGAGATTGAAAATCAGTCACGGTTCACTCCCGATGTGGGGTCGACGGCGTCGCGCAGGGCGTCCCCGATCAGGCTGACGGCGAAGAGCGTCGCGATCAGCACGCCCGCCGGGAAGACGAAGAGCCAGGGCCGCGTGACCGCCGCGGCCGTGCCCTCCGAGAGCAGGGTGCCCAGCGACACGTCGGGAGCGCGGATGCCGAAGCCGAAGTAGCTCAGGCTGGTCTCGGCCATGATCATCGCCACGACACCGAGGGTCGCGTCGATGATCAGCAGCGACGCCAGGTTCGGGATGATGTGCCGGGCCAGGATGGTGGGCATCGGCACTCCCATATACCGGGCGGCCTTGACAAAGTCGCGTCCGCGCAGCGACCGGGTCTGCGACCGGATCACCTGGGCCATGATCATCCAGCTGAAACCGGCCAGGAACACCGTGAGGAAGATCCAGGACAGGTCTTCGAACAGCGGGCTGAGGATGACGAGCAGGATGAACGACGGCAGCACGAGCAGCAGGTTGATCACCCAGACCAGCACGTTGTCGACGATGCCGCCCAAGTACCCGGCCACCGAACCGACGATGGCGGCGATCAGCGTACCGAGGGGGCCGGCGATCAGGCCGATGACCAGGGACTTCTGCAGGCCGATGAGGGTCTGGGCATAAATGTCCTGGCCGATGTTGTTGGTGCCGAACCAGTGCAGTTGGGTGGGTCCCATGCCCATGTTGAGCGGGTCCCGGCTGAACGCGTCAATCGGGTAGAACACCGGTCCGAGCACGGCCCACAACACGATGGTTCCCATCGCGACGGCACCGATCCAGAATCGCGGCGTGTGCGCCAACCGGTTCCAGATCAGCCGGCCCCGGGAGAGCGGCTTGCGGGCCATGACCACGGAAGGCGGTTCGGGCTCCGGCCCGGCGGCGAGGGTGGCGCTGGCGCCTTCGACGATCGACATGTCAGTTCCTCACTCTGGGGTCGAGTGCTGCGTAGAGAATTTCGGACAGGGTCGAGGAGAACAGCACCAGCACGGCCAGGAACAGGGTGGAACCGGCGACGGCGTTGATGTCGCTCTGGGTGATGGCCTGCAGGGTGAACTCGCCCATGCCGTGAAAGGAGAACACGATCTCGAGCATGATGGACCCGGACACGAGGGTGCCGAAGCTGTAGGCGAAGAAGGTCGACATGGGGATCAGCGCCACCCGCACCCCGTGTCGCACCAGGGCGGAGTTGCGCGAGCGCCCCTTGGAGCGGGCGGTGCGGATGTAGTCGGAGGCGAGCACGTCGAGCATCACACTGCGCTGGTATCGGGAGTAGCTGGCGGCGCCGGTGAGCACCAGAGCGATGGTCGGCAGTAACAGGTGCACTCCCCGGTCGACCAGCAGGTCCCACCAGGATCCGGTCATGCCGGCCGAATACGACCCGGTGAAGGTGATCAGTTGCGCACCGACGATGCCGTTCAGCATCGTCGCACCGATCATGAGCAGCACGCCGATGACGAACGTCGGAGTGGCGAAGACCAGGTACGAGCTGTAGGTGACGGTCTGGTCGCTCAGCGAGTACTGCTTGACCGCGCCCCAGACCCCGAGGACCACGCCGAGGATCGCGCCGATGATCGACCCGAGGAGGAGCAGTTGCAGGCTGACGCCGGACCGGGTGACGATTTCCGCGACGACGGACTTGCCGCCCACGGTGTCACCGAGCGACCCCTGCGTGACGAGGGTGAGAATCCAGTTCCACAGCCGGACCAGGACGGGGACGTCTGGGTTGACGCCGAGGCCGTTGAGGATGTTCTCGATGACGTGGGCGCTGGGCTGAGGGTTCCGCCCGTAGTATTTCGCTGCCGGGTCAAGGGCCAGGCTCGCGACGACGTAGGCGAGGCACGTCGCGATGGCGGAGAGGATGAAATAGTTGACGAATCGCCGAAGGGTGTAGAAGACCATGTCGGTTCTCGAACAGCCTCTAGAGCCTGGCCGCCCGCCCGGAACCGGATCGTGGGCCGAGGCTCGGAGCGCTTTCGGCTCTCTCGCGCGGCGCGCCGGCGACAGGTGCGAAAAACCAGGTGATTCGAGTCACGATGTTCCCCCTCAGCTCCCCCCAGGAAGCCCATAACGTATAGAGCTCCGGTGCTCAGCAGGTGTTGGAGAGAGCCTAGGCGAGCGCTGGCGGCGGATTCGCAGGAAACGCGGAATTCGCACAATTCGGTCGGAATTTAACCCATTTCGCAGCAATTCCGCCGCGCCGCCGGCGAAATCGACCGTCTGATGTGCTCATATGAGCAGGTTCAGCTGCCCGCCAGGGCCTGGCTGACGGCGATGATCAGCAACGCTCCGGCGACGACGGCCGTCGTGACGTGGAACCGGCGGTTGGCGAACGGGCCGGCGGCATGCGCCGGCACCGGCCGGTCGCCGTACTGGACGAGATAGGACTCGATCACGAGGTGCGGCGGGGACGCCCGCAGCCACCCCGACGTCCCGGATGGGCGCGCCCCGGCCGGTCGGGCCCCCGCCGGCCTGGTGCGTGCGGCCGTCGGTGCTCCCCAGCTGCGGACGCGCCGGCCATCCGTCGTCTCGACGGCCACGACGAACCGGGTCGTCACATCCGTGACCGCACCCCAGGGCACCTCGGTCGTCCACAACGGATTGACCACGGTGATGCCGGCGGAATTCAGGCGTATACCGGGGCGGAGGAACACCTCCACGGCGACCCACACCACCAGGCCAAGGGCGGGCGAGGAGAACGCGACGACGTCCCATCGGCCCCGCAACGCCGCGTCGGCCAGCAGCACGCCCGCCAGGGCCAGCAGGGCGATGCCCACGACCAGCGAGCTGGGGGCGCGGAGGGTGACCCCGGGTACCCGCCCGGTCGGGGACTCCCCCATCGTGCCCACCTCCCTGGCAAGACCTGCCTCGCTGACGAGGACTGCCCCCCGGCCGTGGCCGAGGGCAGTTCCCTGACTGTGTCGCCTACCGGCTGTCGCTACCGGCCGAACTGGAAGTTGCCGCCGGGGATCGCCGCGAGTAGTTCCTGCGTATAGGCCTGCTGCGGAGTCTCGAAGACATCGTCGGTCGACGCGGCCTCCACGATCCGGCCCTTCTGCATGACGCAGACGTTGTCGGCCACCAGACGCACCACCGCGAGGTCGTGCGTGATGAACAGGTAGGTCAGGCCGAGTTCGGTCTGCAGCTCGGTGAGCAGGTTCAGAACCTGGCCCTGCACGAGCACGTCGAGCGCCGACACGGCCTCGTCGAGCACGAGCACGTCGGGCTTGAGCGCGAGCGCCCGCGCGATGGCGATGCGCTGGCGCTGCCCGCCGGAGAGTTCACTCGGGTACCGGTAGCGCGATGCCCACGGCAGCGAGACCTGCTCGAGGAGTTCCTTGACGCGCGCCTGGCGTTCCTTGGGCGTTCCCGCACCGTGCGCGAGCAACGGCTCGGCAATGGTGTTGCCCACGTTGTACTGCGGGTCGAGGGATCCGTACGGGTCCTGGAAGACCGGCTGCACCCGCCGGCGGAACTTCAGGAGCTCCTTGCCCGTGAGCCCGGCGACGTCCTGACCGTCGAACTCGATCGCACCGCTGGTGATGCTCTCCAGCTGCAGGATCAGCTTGGCGACCGTGGACTTCCCTGAGCCGGACTCGCCCACGAGGGCCGTGGTGGTGCCCTTCTGGATTCCGAAGCTCACGCCGTCGACGGCGCGGAGTTCGTCGGTGCGCAGGCCTTTCTTGCGAATGCGGTACACCTTGGAGATGTCCCGCACCGAAATGAGATCCCTGACCGGGGCCGCGTTCTCCCGCTCGGCCGCGCGGGCGATCAGGGCCTCGTCGAGCGAACCCTCACCGAAGATCACGGCGTCACCGGCGCCGGCGTGCTTGGCCGACTGGATGCGTCGGGAGGCGAGGCTGGGCGCGGCAGAGACCAGGCGCTGGGTGTAGGGATGCTGCGGGTTGGCCAGGATCTCCTGCGACGGGCCGGACTCGACGACCTTGCCCTTGTACATCACCACGAGCTGCTCGGCCCGCTCCGCCGCGAGGCCGAGGTCGTGGGTGATGAACAGCACGCTGGTGCCGTAGTCGCGGGTGAGGGTGCCCAGGTGGTCGAGGATCTGACGTTGCACGGTGACGTCGAGCGCTGAGGTGGGCTCGTCGGCGATGAGCAGCTTGGGCCGGGCGGAGAGGCCGATGCCGATCAGCACGCGCTGGCGCATGCCGCCGGAGAACTGGTGCGGGTACTGCTTGAGGCGGTCCGCCGCGTCACTCAGGCCGGCTTCCTGCAGCACCTGGATGGTTCGGGCGCGGGCCTCCTTACCCTGGGCGACGTTGTTGGCCTTGATGGCCTCCTCCACCTGGAAGCCGATGTTCCACACCGGGTTCAGGTTGGACATCGGGTCCTGGGGCACGTAGCCGATCTCCCGGCCGCGAACGTTCTGCATCGCGGACGACGACAGCTTCGTCAGGTCCCTGCCCTCGAAGAGGATCTGGCCGCCGGTCACCTGGCCGGTGCCGGGCAGCAGGTCGATGATGGCCTGCGCCGTCGTGGACTTGCCCGAGCCGGACTCTCCCACGATGGCGAGCGTCTTGCCCGCGTGCAGGGTGATGTCGACGCCGCGCACCGCGGGCACGAACCCGCGCTGCGTCTTGAAGC
>NZ_JAODBG010000147.1 GCF_025463825.1 Cryobacterium sp. | reverse complement strand
ATGCACCACCGGCTGAAACACCACACCCTGTGGGCCGTCGAGCAAGAACCCGGCGGCGTGCTGGTCTGGACCTCCCCGGCCGGGCAGACCCACCGCACCTACCCGGACACCTACCTCGGCCCACCCGCCACCCAGGCATCGGCACCAGAAACACCGGCAGCCCCGGCAGCCCCGCCGCCCGACGACATGCGGGACAGTCCTCCCCCGTTCTAACAGCAGGCCCAGTCTCTGGCAGCAGGTGCTCGCCGACCGCTAGGTTGGGCAGCACGACCAGCGCGATTCCCAGTGCTCGGCCAGGAGGGACGTCATGCCCGCAAATTTCTCCGCCCGCGCCTTCCTCTGGATCGGCATCTCACTCCTGGTGGGCAGCGCCCTGTTACAGGCCGCGTTGGACTTCCTGTTCCGGATGGCGGGATCCCAGATCCTGCAGTCCCTCGTGAACAGCTGGTGGTACTCGGTGCTGGACGTCACCAGGGCCCTGTTCGTGCCGCTCGGCCCGTTGATGCTCGCAGCATTCTTCGTCGCCCGCGCGATCGAGCGCAGCAGCGAAGCACCCAGCGCGGTGGCCCCAGGCGCAGTTGCAACAAACACAGCGGTTCCAAGCACAGCGGTTCCAAGCACAGCGGTTCCAAGTACAGCGGCACCCCTCGCGTCCGCACCCCGCACCACCGCGGTCTGGGTTTTCGGCGCCGGCGTGGCCCTGACGCTGTTCGGCATCCTCGTGGCCGGCTCACTGGACAGCTGGCTGATCGCCCTCAACGCGCAGGGCCGCACCAGCCTCGCCCTCGACGCGGTCAACCTCGTGGTGGTGCCGCTGCGCACAGTCGTCCTGCCGCTCGGGCTGGCGTTGCTTCCCGCTGCCGCGCTGGTGAAGAAAATCGAGAGCCGCCATCCGGTCACAACCGCCGCCGAGGCCCCGGCCGAGTAGCGCTCAGCTGCCCCGGTAGGTGGAGTACGCGAACGGGCTGAGCAACAGCGGCACGTGATAGTGCGCCGATTCATCGTCGAGTTCGAAGACGATGGTGACGTACGGGTAGAAGGTCGTCTGCCCCCGGGCCGAGAAATACGAGCCGGTATCGAAGGTGACGCGGTAGCGCCCGGCGGAGACCGCCTCGGGGCCGAGGTCCGCGACCCGGCCGTCGGCATCCGTTCGGGCGGTCGCCAACTCGTGCCAGCTGCCCTCGAGGTGCTGCTCGAGGACGACCCCCACGGATGTCGCGGGGCTGCCCGACACGGCGTCGAGCACATGCGTCGTGACGTGGCTGCGCGGGCTCATCGCGCATCGCCCGTCGGCGCCACTGGGTCGGTTGTTTCGATTTCGTGCACCGAGTCATCCTGCCACTGACGGGCGAGAGTCGCCAACCGGAGCATGGTGATCTCCCGCAACTCCGAACCGACGATGGCGGCCTCGGTGTCATCGTCGAGGGTGAGCCGGCGTTCGAGGTCGGTGAGGATCTCGCGGCGGCTGCGGCCGGCCGCGCGGATGAGGAACACCCGGTCGAAGCGCCGTTCGTAGCGGGTGTTGCCGGCGGCGATTGCGGCCGCCAGGTCTGCGTCGTCGGCGTCCACGGAGACCTGCTCGGCGCGGGAGAAGCCGGCCGCCCGCGAACTGCCCGTCGGCTTCTCGCCGATCCGCGGATGCTCTGCCACGGCCTCGTCGACTTCCGCGCGGCTGAGCGGGGTGGCCGCTGCCCTGGCGGCCTCGAGCAGCGCGGCAGCCGAGCCGAACGGCGCCTGGTCGGTCACATCGTCGGCCCAGCGCGGAACAGCCAGGCAGGCCAGCAGGGCTTTTCTCAGCTCGTCGCCGACAGGAATCGTGGTCATGGGGTCCTCCGGGTGGCGTGTGGCGGGATGGGGAGTGCAGACGGAACGAGAGCGGCCACAGCGTTTACGATGACAGTCATGCGCTTGAACGTCATTCCTCGGGCGGCCGGGCCCCGGCTGGCCGGCCTGGTCTTGGCGGCGGGCGCTGGCGCCCGGTACGGCAGCCCGAAGGCGCTCGTCGTGGATACGACCGGCGAGCCGTGGGTCGTGCGCGCCGCCCTCGCCCTGGCGGACGGCGGCTGTGATCCGGTGTTCGTGGTCCTCGGTGCCGGCGGCGCCGAGGCCGAGACCCTGCTGCGCGGCTCGGTCGGCCGGTTCGACCGGCCGGACCGGCTGCGGGTGGTGCACGCGGCCCACTGGGCGGACGGGCTGTCGGCGTCCCTGTCGGCGGGGCTGGCCGAGCTTTCGGGGCCGGAGGCAGACGCTGGCGGGCCGGATACTGACGGGCCGGATGCTGGAAGGCCAGCCGCCGACAGTGCCGACGACAGGGCCGCCGACAGTGCCGCCGACAGTGCCGCCGACACGGCGGAGGCTCCCGTCACTGCGGTGGTCCTGGTCCCGGTGGATGTGCCGGACCTCAGCGCGGCCACGGTGCGGCGGCTGGCAACGGCAGTGACGCCGGACACACTCCGGCAGGCGCACTTCGCCGGCCGGCCCGGGCATCCCGTGGTGATCGGGCGCGCCCACTGGGCTGCGCTGCGTGCCGGGCTCACCGGTGACACCGGCGCGAGACCGTATCTGCTGGCCAACGGCGTACAGGCGGTGGACTGCGACGACCTCGGTACCGGGCTCGACGTCGATGCGCCGTCGGCACCGGCGTGAGACAGCACCCGAACTGTCGCCCCGTCCACCGGTCGGTTCAGGACTTCGCTCACCACGGTGCTTCGAGCTCGTCGAGGTCCTCGTACACGCTCGTGATGGCCGCGATCCGGGTGCGGCTCTCCCGCACCTGCGCCCCCATCGCACCGGTGGCGAGCAGGTTCACGAGGCTCATGGCCGTGGCGTAGCTGTCGAACGCCGACACCGAGTCCACCGGACACTCCAGCCAGTGCGTGGCCTGGTCGGAATACTTGCGCGCCGACGAGTCGGCGATCAGCACCAGTGGGACCTCCCGGCGCCGGATGGCCGCAACGATTTCGCCGAAACCGGCGATCCGCCGACGGAACCCCATCAGCACCACGACGTCGCGCGGGCCGAGTCCGGCCAGTTCCTCACCGAGCGACTGCCCGGGCAGCGGGGCCAGCCGCACGTGGTCGCGCGCTTGCACCAGCTGCTGCCGCAGATGCAGTGCCAACGGGTAGCTGTTGCGCAACCCCACGATCACCACGTTCTGCGCCGACTGCACCAGCCGGGCCGCGGCATCCAGCCGGCCGTCTTCGAGGGTGAGCAGCAACCGGCGCAGGTTGTCGTGCTCGGCCTCCGCGTGCGCCGCCAGGCGCGACGGGGTGCCGGCGGAGGCTCCCGGGCCGCCGAGCGGAGCGCCCAGGCTGCGCAGGGCCCTGGCGTGGTCGCGCACCTCGGCAGAGTTCTGGAACCCGAGCCGGCGGAACAGCCGCGACACCGTGGCCTTCGACACACCGCTGAGGCGGGCCAGCTCCGAAGCGTTGTACACGGCGAGGTCGCTCATGTGATCGAGGATGAAGTCGGCGGCGCGTTGCTCCTGCGGTGAGAGTTCGCCGTAGCGCCCATCGATGCGCTGCCCGATGTTCATCGTCATGCCGGGTCCTGCGGTGCCGGCATAGCGCCCGGCGAATCCGCCAGGGCCAGCACGGCGGCCTCGAAGGCGTCCAGCGCGGCGGCGACGTCGGCCTCGGTGACCGACTCGTCGGGGTGGTGGCTCACCCCGCCGGCGCAGCGCACGAAGAGCATGCCGATCTCGGTGAGGTGTCCGACGGCCATGGCATCGTGGCCGGCCATCGACAGCAGTTCCAGGGGCTCCCTGCCGGCGTCGGCCGTGCCGGCGCCGGCGGCCCGGACGCCCGCGGCGATCACCCCGCGCATCCGGTCGCTGCAGTGCGCGGCCGGCGCCGAGTGGGTCTGCTCCACCCCTACGTGCAGGCCGCGGGTGTCGCAGATCTCTGCCAGCAGGGCCTCGATCTGCTGCCAGGCCAGGTCGCGGTCGGCGTCGAACCGGCCGCGCAGGTCGAGGCTGAATTCGGCCCGGCCGGCGATCACGTTCACGGCGTCCGGGAACACTTCCAGGTGGCCGATCGTGGCGATCAGGTCGGCGTCGCGGGCGAGGCGTTCGATGGCCACGATGGCTTCGCTGGCCCCGGCGAGGGCGTCCCGGCGGTGCACCCACGGCGTGCCGGAGTGCCCGGCCTTGCCGGTGATGGTGATCTGGAAGCGCCGCGCGCCGGCGATCGACGACACGATGCCGAGCGGGCGGTCCTGCTCCTCGAGAACCGGGCCCTGTTCGATGTGCGTCTCGAGGTAGCCGACGAAGTCGTTGGAGGTACGTGCCGCCCGGCCGATGGCGGCCGGGTCGAGGCCGAACGTCTCGAAGGCGTCGTGCAGGCGGATGCCCTGCTCATCGGCGAGCTCCCACCAGGCGTCGAGCCAGGTGCCGGCCAGCGCGCGACTGCCCAAAAGCGCCGTGCCGAAGCGGGTGCCTTCCTCGTCACCGAAGGCCACCACCTCCAGTGCGAACGGCAGGCTGCGGCCGCTGGCTCGGACGCGGTCGACCACGGCGATGGCGGTGAGCACGCCGAGGATACCGTCGTACCGGCCGGCCGAGGGCACCGTGTCCAGGTGCGAGCCCAGCAGCAACGCCGGCAGCCCGGGAGTGGCTCCTTCGAGGCGGCCGCACTGGTTGCCGGCCGCATCCTGCCAGGTGGTCAGGCCGGCCTCGCGCATCCAGCCGGCGGCGAGGGCGTTCACCGCGGCGTGCTCGGGCGAGAGGTAGACGCGTTGGATCAGGCCGTCGGGCAGGTCAGTGTGGGTGGCCAGCTCGTCGCAGCGGGCCAGCACGGCGGCGGCGCTGGTGCGCGCGGCCAGGTCGCCGTGCCCGGTCATTCGCCGACGCCCGTCGTCGACGCGCGCTCGGCATCCTGGTAGATCTCGTAGGCGGCGCCCACGCCGCCTCCCCCGGTGACGCCAGCCCCGGCGCGGCGCAGCACCTGTTCGAGGGCGGCCAGGGTGGTCAGCACGGTGTCCTTGCGGGCGTTGTAACCCATGGTGCCGATCCGCCAGACCTTGCCGTGCAGCGGCCCGAACGAGGTGCCGATCTCGATGCCGAAGTCGTTCAGCAACTCTCCGCGCACGGCGTCCCCGGTGACACCCTCGGGGATGCGCACCGCCACCACGTTGTTCATCCGGTGGCCCAGGTCGCCGAACACCGCCAGCCCCAGGCCCTGCACGCCGGCGAGCATGGCGGCGCCGTGCAGCCGGTGCCGGTCAACGGCCGCGTCGATGCCCTCGTCCACCAGCAACCGGGCGCACTCACGGGCGCCGTAGAGCATGGTGGTGGCCTCGGTGTGGTGGTTGAGCCGTTTCGGGCCCCAGTAGTCGAAGACCATCGACAGGTCGAAGTAGTTGGAGCGGATGGGGTGCGCACTGACGGCGTCGCCGGCCTCGCGGATGCCCGCCTCGATGCTCTTGCGGGCATTGATGATCTCCACCGCGCGCGGCGAAAAGGTGGCCGGCGCCGAGCCGGACGGTCCGCCCAGGCATTTCTGCAGGCCGGCGGTGACGGCGTCCAGGCCCCAGGCATCCGCCTCGAAGGTGTTGCCGGCCAGCGACGCGGTGACGTCGGTGTAGAACAGCACCCCGTGCGTGGCGCAGATGTCGCCGAGCTCGTCGAGCGGCTGGGCCACGGTGGTGGAGGTGTCGCCGTGCACGATAGCGAGCAGCGCCGGCCGGATCTCGATGATCGCCTGCTCGATCTGGGCGGGCGTGAACACGGTGCCCCACTCGATCTCCCGCACGTGCACGTCGGCGCCGGCGCGTTCCGCGATCTCGCGCAGCAGGTGGCCGAAGCGGCCGAAGATCGGCACCAGCACCCGGTCGCCTGGGCTGATCAGCGAGACGAGCGCCGCTTCGATGCCGGCCCGGGAGGTGCCGTCGATCAACAGGGTCTGTTCGTTGGTGGTCTTGAAGACGCCGCGGTACAGCTCCATGGTCTCGTTCATGTACGCCGTCATGGACGGGTCGTACTGGCCGACGAGCTGGGCGGACATGGCGCGCAGGACCCGCGGGTCGGCGTTGACCGGGCCGGGGCCCATCAACAGACGCGACGGCGGATTGATCGGCAGACTGGAAATGACTGTTTCACCCCTCGGCAATTGTGAATCACGTGTTTCACGTGCTGAGTTTACGCAACAGGTGTTTCAGTCATGTTTCGGGTGGTTCACGAACCCGGTGGGTAGTTCATAAACGCGGTGGCGTGGTCGATGAGCGCCAGGTCGGTGTGCCGCGGTCCCACCAGGCAGAGGCCCACGGGGGCGCCGGCCACGTCGAGGAGCGGCACGGACAGCGCCGGGTAGCCGCCGATCCCGGCCAGGCTGGTCAGAGTCAGGGTGTTCGTGCGGGTCCGGTCGATGGTGGCCGGGTCGGCGCGCCGCGACGGGGCGGTCGACGACGCCGACGGCAGCAGCAGGATGCGTCCGTCCAGCACCGCGTCCAGCCGCGCGCGGATCTCGGCCAGCGCGGTGCGCGCCTCGGCTTCCTCGGCCGGGTCGCTCCGCGAGGCGATCTCGAACCGGCTCGCGACGGCGCCGCCGAGGGCTCCGGGGTGCGCGGTGACCCAGTCGGCGTTGGACCGCCAGGCCTCTGCGGCCTGCACGATGCGGAAGATCCGCAGGGCTTCGGTGAGGTCGCCGACGTCGACCAGGTCGGGGGCGGGAAGCAGGCCGGCGTCGGTGAGCCGGTCGAGTCCGGCGACGAAGGCGGTCTGCACGTCATCGTCGGCGGCGAAAACCAGCGCGCCGGACACGGCGTAGCGGGCAGGGACATCGATCTGCCGGGCTGGCTCGAGCGACGCGGCGGCGGCGGCACGCAGCACGGCGGGTCCGCGGGTGAGCCAGCCGACGGTGTCGAAGCTGGGCGCGAGCGGCAACAGGCCGGCGCGGTCGACGGCGCCGTGGGTGCTGCGCAGCCCCCAGAGCCCCTGGTAGGAGGCCGGCACGCGGATTGACCCGGCCGTGTCGGTGGCCAGGCCGATGCCGGCCTGGCCGAGGGCCACCGCGGCGGCGGGTCCGCTCGAGGAACCACCGGGCAGACCGCCGGGCACCCGCACGTTGGGCGGGGTGCCGTAGTGCTCGTTGTCGCCGGCGATGCTGTACGCGAACTCGTCCGTCTGGGCGATGCCGCGCACGCTCGCGCCGGCGCTCAGGAGGGCCGTGACCGCGGGCGCGGTCGCCGTGGCCGGCACGGACTCGCGCAGGTAGGTCGGGTTGCCTGCGCCCACCGGAAAACCGGTGATGTCGAAGAGGTCCTTCACGGCGATGGTCTCGCCGGCGAGGGGCCCGCCTACGGCGCCAGGCGGCGTCGCGGCGACGAGCGGGGTACCCACCAGTCGCCACACGGTGGGGTAGATGGCGGCGGGCGGGGCGGCCACCTGGGCGACCTCGACCTGCCAGGCGCCGGTGCCGGAGAGCGCCCAGAGCTGGGTCACCAGGCCGGCGCCGCCGGCATCCGGAGCGTTCACCGACACGATCAGGGCGTGCCCAGGGTCGATCACCCGAACGTGCAGGGCGCGGATGCCCCGGGCCACGGTGCCGTTGCGGGCGCCGCGGAAGCCACGAATGGCGTCGTGGCCCACCAGCAGTCCGGTGGCGTCGCCGCGAAGGGTGTGCTCGCCGGGGGCGAAGAAGGCGTCGAGGGCGGCGAGGTCGTTCGTGGCCAGGGCCTCTTCGTAACCGGCGAACGCGGCGAGCAGCCCGTCGGGCAGTTCACCGGTGACCGTGGTGGGGGTCGGCACGATCACGGGCTCAGACATCGAAGTCCGCCGTCCGGATCCGGGCGTGCACCCCGGCGACGAGGTCGACCACCTGCGAGATGTTGAAGTCGGTCGCCGCGCTCAGGTAGGCGTAGGCGAGGGTGCGGTCCATGCCGTACCGGGCCGCGAGCAGGTCGATGGCGGCGCGCACGCACTTGCGCACGGCCTCGTCGAGGTCGGCGTCCAGGCCGGTCGGCACCAGGAACTCTGCTGTCTCGGCCAACGGGCCGACCAGTTCGCCGAAGGCCGCGACGGCGTCGGCCTGGGTCACCACGTCGAAACGGATCGTCACTCGCAGCGATGCCTCCATGGCCGTGAGCGCCACCTCCCCGTCGCCCTGGGCGAAGTGCGGGTCGCCGACGTAGGCCAGCGCACCGTCCACCTGCACCGGCAGGTAGAGGGCGGACCCGACGGTGAGCAGGTTGATGTCGATGTTGCCGCCGTGGGCGCCGGGCGGCACCGAGTGCGGCCGTTCGTCGCCGGCGACGGCGACGCCCATGATGCCCAGGAACGGACGGAGGGGGAAGTGCACGCTGCGCGCCCCGCCCGGCACCAGGGGCAGGGTGCCGACCTGGCCGGCCGCGGTGTCCTCGAGGGCGGCGAACACGCTCACGTTGCCCTCGCCGAGGGGGTACTCGCCGGGCAGCGCACCGCGGCCGTGCCGGTTGGAGATCACGCCGTACGGCACCCGCGGGGTGGCCTCGAGCACGGTCATCTTGAGCAGGTCGCCCGGTGTGGCGCCGCGCACGTGGATCGGACCGGTGACGAGGTGCGGGCCGTCCACCCGGGGGTCTCGCGGGTCGTCCGACGCGGCCAGCAGCACGGCGTCGTCGAGCACCGCGGCGCGCTCCACGCCATGGCCGGCGAAGTAGGCCACGGGATCGCGGCCCTGGTCTTCGAGAACGCCCTCGTGGCTGATCGTGTCGATGGTGACCTCGGTGCCGGCGTCGATGACGAGCGCCGGCGCATCCGTCGCGCAGGGCAGGCGCCCCCAGAGCACGGTGTCGACGGTGGCCGGCAGGTACTGCGCGGCGCGGATGGGCCCGGTGCCGGGCTGCAGGATGGCGAATGGCATGGGGTGCGCCTTTACGGATCGGGGGCAGGGCGGATCAAGGGCAGAGCGGATCGGGTCGGAACGGTTGGCGCCGGTCTGGCGCCGATCCCGTTGGTCGAGAATAGCGCCCGTTTTGCGCGCACTGCGACCAGCCGCTACCGTGACAATTCCCGAGCCGATAGGACCACCGTGGCCACTACTCCCGTCATCCACCGCCTGCGCAGCCGGCCGGACAACCTGCACCTCGGTCTGATGCTGGCCCTGACCTTCTCCACCGGCGTGGCGGATGCGGTGGGCTACCTCGGCCTGGACAAGGTGTTCACCGGCAACATGACCGGCAACGTGGTCATCCTGGGCATGGCCCTGGCCGGCGCCGACGACCTGCCGGTGGTGGGCCCGCTGATCGCCCTGTTCACCTTCATGGTGGGTGCCGCGATCGGCGGCCGGGTGTTGCGCCCGGTGAAGGCCGGCTGGACGACACACTCGACGGTGCTGTTCGGCGCCGTCGGCGTGGTGATGGCCGCGCTGGCCATCGCCCTCTTCGCACTGGGCGGCAAGCCGCCGGCGCCGTTCGACCTGCTCATCACCGGGTTCCTGGCCGCCGTCATGGGGCTGCAGGCCGCCGTGGCACGGCACATCGCGGTGAAGGATGTCACCACCGTCGTCGTGACCAGCACCATCACCGGCTTCGCCGCGGATTCCTGGTTCGGCGGCGGCAAGAACCAGCCCTGGTTCCGCCGCCTCGCGGCCATCGTGCTGATCGGGGTGGGAGCCGGCGTCGGAGCCCTGCTGCTCATGGTGCACATCGGCTGGGGCATCGCCCTCACCGCTGTGATCACCCTGGCCGTCACGGCCATCGGCCACGCCGCCGGCCGCCCCCACCACGCCCCCCAATAAGGAAATAGTGCGGCAATAAGGATCCCAGTGGGGATCTGATCCTTATTTCCTCACTATGTCCTTGGTGCGAATGTGAGGTCTAGCGGAACAGGGACACGACACCGAGCATGACGAGGGCGAACAGCGGGAAGAGCCAGTTGGTGACCACCATGGCCA
>NZ_JAODBG010000135.1 GCF_025463825.1 Cryobacterium sp. | reverse complement strand
CCGCCGCCGCACCGCGGTCCAGCCGGCCGCCCCAGCGCAGCATGCAGCGCCCGAAGTCCCGTGGCCATGTTGCGCTGTCCTTCTTCGCGTTCAGCGCCGCGGCCGCGTTCGTGCTCGTGACCGTCGTCGACCCGTACTCCGGTGCCACGGCGTCCCCCTACTTCCAGGTGGCCGGTGCCACCTCGGACCGGTACGACGGCGAAGCCGCGCAGTCCCTGTCGGTGGCCAGTACCGTCGTCTCCAACACGGTCACGATCGACGGTTACACCGTCGTCGAACCCGAGCCGGAACCCGTACCCGTGATCGTTGCGTCCGTCGGTGGTGTATCGGTCGCACCGGGTTCGGCGCAGGCGTACGCAGCCGGCGCCGTCGCCGCCCGCGGCTGGGGCACCGACCAGTTCAACTGCCTGGTGTCGCTGTGGAACAAGGAGTCGGGCTGGCGGGTCAACGCGGCCAACTCCAGCAGCGGCGCCTATGGTATCCCGCAGTCGTTGCCCGGCTCCAAGATGGCCAGCGCCGGGTCCGACTGGCAGACCAACGCCGGCACCCAGATCGAATGGGGCCTGGGCTACATCAGCGGACGCTACGGCACGCCGTGCGGCGCGTGGGGCCACTCGGTCGACGTCGGCTGGTACTGAGCGCCGTCTCGCTCCTGACCCGGCCGGGACGCCCGGGTACACTTAAGCCATGCCGCGCAGCAATCGCCCCAAGGGTCGCCGAAGCGGCACCGGAGAAGACGAGAGCGACGACCTGTCGCGCATGCTGGCCGGCTGGCGCCGCTCCGAGGTGAAGCGGGACGGTCTCTGGCACGTGCAGCCGATCAGCGCCGCACAAGCCGTGAAGACCTACCTGTGTCCCGGCTGCCGGTTGGACATCGCCCCGGGCGTCGCCCATATGGTGACCTGGCGCGGCGACGGGGTTACCGGCGACGCCGCAGATCTCGCCGCCAGACGGCACTGGCACCTGCACTGCTGGAAGATCAAATAACCAACGAGGAGCATCCATGACCGCACCGGTCGAGATCCGTGGCGGCATCGAGCTGCCGGCCGTCCGTGAGCACATCGAACTGCACACCGAGGACGGCCTGACCCTCGTCGGCGAGCTCGCCGTGCCAGCGGGCCGCCCGCCCGTCGCGACGCTGGTGACCCTGCATCCGCTGCCGACCAGCGGGGGTTTCATGGACTCCCACATCCTGCGGAAGGCCGCCGGGCGCCTGCCGGCGCTGGCCGACCTCGCGGTCCTCCGGTTCAACACCCGGGGCACCAGCTCCCCGCGTGGCACCAGCGAGGGCAGCTTCGGCCACGGCGACACGGAGCGCGCCGACGTGGCGGCGGCGATGGCGTTCGTGGCCGAGCGCGGCCTGCCAGACCCCTGGTTGGTCGGCTGGTCCTTCGGCACCGAACTGGCGATCAAGTACGGGCTCGAGCACCCGATCCACGGGGCCATCCTGCTGTCGCCGCCGCTGCACCGGGCGACGGATGCGGAACTGGCGGCCTGGGCGGGCAACGAGCGCGAGCTCGTTGTTCTGGTGCCGGAGCACGACGATTACCTGCGCCCGGAATCGGCGCGCGCCCGCTTCGCCAGTGTGCCGGACGCGACGTTGATCGCGGTGGACGGCGCCAAGCACCTGTGGGTGGGGGAGAACCAGACCCGCCGGGTGCTCAACGAAATCGTGGCGGTCGTGAACCCGTCCGCCGGCCCGTTACCCGACGAATGGGCCGACGAGCTCTAAGCGGCCCTTACAGCTCGTTCTGGCGCGGGATCACGACCTGCTTGATGATCATGATCACCGACGCCGCCACCGGGATGGCGATCAGGGCGCCCAGGATGCCGAGCAGCGAACCACCGGCGAGGGCGGCAACCACGACGACGGCGCCGGGCACGGCCACCGCCCGGTTCATGATGTTCGGGCTCAGCACATACGCCTCGATCTGCATGTAGACCAGGTAGTAGATCCCGGCCACGAGGACGGTGAACCAGGAGCTGCCGATTCCGGGGATCATGCAGGTGAGGACGATGATCACCGACCCGGTGATCGTGCCGACCAGCGGGATCAGTGAGAACAGGAACGCGATCACCGCGAGCAGCGCCGGGAACGGGGCGCCGATGATCGACAGGAAGATGAAGCTGAGCACGCCGTTGCAGGCGGCCAGGGCGCCCTGCCCGACGATGAAGCGACCGACGGCCGTGGTGATCTGCTCACTCAGGTCTGCGAAGCGTTCGCGCTTGGAGGCCGGAACGAGCTGGTAGGTGGCCCGCTTCATGGTGTTCAGCGACGCGGTGAAGTACAGAGTGAGAATCAGGATGATCAGGCCGCCGAACAGGCCGCTGACGATGGCGACGCCGGAGGCGACGATGGCCGTGGTGATCGTCGTGACGTTGCCGCCCAGGTAATCGGTGACGGACTCGACGATCTTCTGCACGTCCAGGCCCGGGAACTGCTTTTGCAGGTCGTCGAGGAACGTCGAAGTGTTCACGGACGTGACCAGGTCGGGGATGCGTTCGGACAGCTTGGCGACCTGGTCGACGATGATCGGCACGATCGCGAAGATGACCCCGGTCAGGACGCCCAGCACGGCCACGAGGACCGTGAGGATGGCCGCCCAGCGGGGGAATTTCTTCTTCTCCAGCCAGGACACCGCCGGGTCCAGCCCCAGGGCGAGGAACAGGGCGGCGCCGATGTACGTGATGATCGTCGACAGCGACACCACGGAGTTGAGGATGAGAATCCCGACACCGACGCCCAGGGTTCCCACCAGGCCCAGACGGAAGGCGTTTTGGATCTTCACAGTTGTCTCCACACATTTGATCCGGGCCGAGCCAGCCGTGTGAGACGAACCGGTGAGGCGAAAGTGTTACTGGTCAGGGTCGGAGTTCACTTTCTCCGCCTGGGTCAGGACGCTGCGCAGGCTCTCGAAATAGCCGGCGACCGAGTCGCGCTCAATCCTAATCTGGGCGAGACGGTCTTCGGCGTCAGCGACGAGTTCGCGGGTGCGTGTCTCCGTGTCGGCCAGCAGGGTCGCGGCCCGGTCCTCGGCATCGCGAACGATGCGTTCGGCGTCGTCGTTGGCTGCCGACCGCCGCGACTTGGCTTCCTCGCGGGCTCCGGTGTCGAGGGTCTCGTTCAGCGCCCGGAGCTCAGCGGTGCGGGCGTTCGTGTCGGTCAGCTGCCTCGTGGAGTCGTCAAGGTACGTCTCTGTCTGCGCGACGGCCTGCTGGTGGCGCGCCAGATGGTCCTGCTCCGCCTCATCCCGCCGAGCCTTGAGTTCGACCTCGAGGTCGGCGCGCACCTGGTCGATCTCGCGGCGGAGCTTGGCCGCGTCGTGCTCGCCCCGCTTGCGGGTGGCGGTGAGGTGGTTGTCCAGGTCGATTCTGGCCTGCTCGCTGTCGGCGTCGAAGTCTGCCTTGGTCTGTTCGAGCTCCCGGGCCAGGTCGGCCCTGGCCTGCTGGATTTCGGCAGCCAGATCGGCGCGGGCCTTGTCGAGCTCACGGATGACACCGGCCCGGTTGCGGTCCAGCTCCCGGCCCAGGTCGGTGTGCGCCTGCTCTCCTTCGACGGCGAGCGCGGCCCGGGTGTCGTCGATTTCCCGGCCCAGGTCGGTACGGCCCTGCTCGATCTCCACGGACAGGTCGGTGCGGGCCTGTTCGGTTTCGTGGGCCAGGTCGATGCGAGCCTGTTCGGTTTCCCGGGCGAGGTCGATGCGGTCCTGCTCGGTCTCGGCCGCCAGGTCGATGCGGGTCTGTTCCGTCTCCCTGGCCAGGTCGGCGCGCTGCTGGTCCAGTTCGTGGGCGACTTCGGCGCGGGTGAGTTCGGTCTCCCTGGTCAGGCCGGCGGCGATCTCCCTGGCCTCGGTGGCTTCTCGCTGGGCGACGACTCGAACCTCGGCGGCTTCGCGTTCAGCGGCCGAACGGAGGGCGGCGACTTCGCGTTTGACGGTGGCACGCAGTTCCGCCGCCTCGGTGGCCACGGCGCCGCGGATGGCGGCCGCCTCATGCACCGCATCCTGAATGAGCTGGTCGGCGGTGCCGTGAGCGCCCTCGAGCAGGTCATCAGCCTCGGACCGGGCCTCCGCGAGCAGACGCCCGGCCTTGACCGTCGCGTCGGAGACCGAGCGGCCGGCGTGGTCCGCGGCCTGGCGCTTCATCGCGTCCACCTCGGCGGACGCTGACGCGCGCAGCTTTTCAGCGTCGATGTCGGCCTGGGCGATCACCCGGGTCGACTGTTCCTCGGCCACCCGCAGGGTGTTCTCGAGCTTGGTGCCGAGGCCCGAGAAGGTGGGACTGCCCACCTCTTCGATCTCGGCGTTCAGGTCGTCGACCCGGGCGCCGAGGCGTTTGATCTCCTTGGCGGCCTCCGTGGCCTGCGCGTTGGCATGGATCAGGTCACGGCGCAGCCCCTGGAGGGCCTTGTCGACCTCGTCCCTGTCGTACCCGCGGAACACCTGGGTGAAGTCAGACTCTTCGGTCGCCACGTTCTCTCCTCATAATGGGGCCGCCCGCACCGTGAGGGCGGAGCAGCCCCGTCGATTTTAGTGCCCCGGCGACGCAGCCGCTCCCGCGGCCCGGGAAGGATGCGCCTGTCAGCGGCAAAAAAGCCTCCCGCGCCGCTATTAGGCAGCTTTCAGGAGCGTCCACTATCGTGAGACGTCCGTGTCTGTTGCTTCCCGGCCCCGACAACGATGGCTACCTGTTCGACACAGCCATCGGCAGGCAACACTGGAGGGTTTTACGTGCGTTTCGTTTTCGCCATTTTGGCTTTCGTCCTCGCCGCGCTCATGATCGCATTCGGCATCGCGCAGCGGACCATTTTTCTTGAGCCCGCCTCGGCGAGCCTGACCGCGACCATCGACGACGGCTCACGGTACGCGATCATCGACGGCGCGGCCCTCGCCGCGGTGCCCGGCAGCCAGACCATCACGGTGAGCGGCGCGGACACCATCTTCATGGCCTACGGCCGCACCGCCGACATCCAGGCCTGGATCGGGAACGACAGCTACGCCGCCATCGGTCTGGAGGAGACAGACAGCCCCGCGCTCACCGTGACCAGCGCCACCGGGACCCCGGTTGATGCGGAACCGTCCGTGCTGCCCGAGGAACTGCCGACCAACCCCGCCGGCTCGGACCTGTGGCTGGAGGAGTTCGCCGGGCAGGGTTCTCTGACCACGACGCTGAACGTGCCGGACGGAATCTCGGTGGTCCTCGCCTCGGACGGCACCGCGCCGGCACCCACCGACATCAGCGTGGCGTGGCCGACCGACAACTCCACCCCGTGGGCAGGACCGTTGATCGTGGGCGGTGCGCTGATGGCGCTGATCGGTTTCGTCATCTACCTGCTCGGCTTGCTGCACTTCCGCCGCTCCCGCCGCCCCCGGCGCAACGTGCCCCGCGGCCCCCGGATGCCCCGGCTGCCCCGCGCGCCCCGGCCGAAGACCATCAAGGCCAGCGAGATCACCGGCCCCCGCCGGTCGATCGGCCGGTCCATGATCGCGGTGCCGGTCATCCTGGTGACGGGCTTCGCCCTGACCGGATGCTCGCCCGAGTTCTGGCCGGCGGCCGCACCGGAGGCCGAGGGAACCGTCACGGCCACCGCGTCGCCGACGGCGACCGGGACCGAGGCTCCCGTGATCGATGAGTTGCCGCCGCCCGCGGTGACCCAGCCGCAGTTGGAACGCATCGTCGGTGAGATTGTGACGTTGACGACCGCCGCCGACGCGGCCCTGGACGCCGACAGCCTGGGCACCCGGTTCACCGGACCGGCCCTTGAACAGCGCCTGGCCAACTACAAGATCCGCTCTGCCGACTCGTCGTTCACCCCGACCGTCGCGCTGCCGGCTGCGCCGCTGACCCTCACGCTGCCGCAGCAGACATCCACCTGGCCGCGGGTGGTCATGACGGTGCTGCAGTCCGAGGACGAGGCATCGGTGCCCACCATGGCGCTGGTCCTCAAGCAGGCCTCCCCACGGGAGAAGTACCTGGTGGAATACACCATCCAGCTCGAGGCCTCCGCGAAGGTTCCCGACGTGGCGCCTGCCAGCATCGGTGCCCCGCTGATCGCCCCGGACAATAAGTTCATGGTCATGGCGCCGGCCGAGGTCGGCCCAGCCTACGCCGACCTCCTGCTGAACGGCGAGGCCAGCGCGACGTTCCCGTTGTTCGATGCGGAGGGCGATACTGCTCGCACCCAGCTGGGCGTGGAGAGCAAGGCCCAGCGCGAGGCCGACCTTGAAGACACCGGGTCGATCGAGTTCAGCAACGCCGCCGGCAGCGGTGAAGTCGTCGCCCTCGCCACCAACGATTCCGGCAGTATCGTGGCCGTGAGCATCAACGAGATCACGCAGGTGAAGGCTGTGAACGGCAAGGCCACCATTACCCTTGAGGGGCCGAGCAAGGCCCTCTCCGGCATCGAGAGCACCGCCAAGGGCGTCGAAAGCACCTACGGCACGCAGATCCTGTTCCACGTGCCCCCCGCCAACTCATCCGACAAAATCGTTCTCCTTGGCTTCAGCCAGGGACTGATCTCTTCAGTGGAGCTCCCATGACCGTTGTCCCTCCCGCCGGCTCCAACCTGCGCGGCGCCGTTGACCTGTCCTCGCTCGTGAACCGCCCGCCCGCGGCCGCGCCCGGCGCTCCGGGTGCCGGTGCGGCCGGCGGTGCGGTGCCGGTGCCGAACCTGGTGCTCGAGGGCACGGACACCAACTTCGCCGAGCTGCTCGAACTGTCCAAGTTCGTGCCGGTGATCGTGGACCTGTGGGCGCAGTGGAGCGAACCGGCGACCCAGCTGA
Source organism: Cryobacterium sp. (assembly GCF_025463825.1). GTDB lineage: Bacteria > Actinomycetota > Actinomycetes > Actinomycetales > Microbacteriaceae > Cryobacterium. The sequence goes on along the minus strand of NZ_JAODBG010000135.1, from coordinate 22,392 downwards.
CCCCGGTCATCGAAAACCTGATCCGTGGGTACAACGGCCGGTTCGTGCTCGCCACCGTGGACATCGACACCAACCCGCAGCTCGCGCAAGCCTTCCAGGCCACGTCGGTCCCCACGCTCGCAGCGGTCATCAACGGTCAGCCCGTACAGCTGTTCGACGGGGTGCTGCCAGTGGTGCAGATTCGTGAGGTGCTCGAACGGGTCCTCGAACTCGCCGCCCAGCACGGGGTGACCGGCGTTGCCGATGCCGCCGGGGGAGAGACCGCCGAGCCGGCCGAGCCGGTGGAACCCGAGCTGCCCCCGCATCACCGCGAGGCGTATGACGCCATCGAACGCGGGGACTACGCCGCCGCGATCGACATCTACAAGCTGGCCCTTGCCCGGGATCCCCGCGACGTCATGGCCACCGCAGGCCTCGCCCAGGTGAGCCTGCTCGGCCGCCTACAGGGAAAGACCATCGCCGAGGTGCGCGCCGCTGCCGCGGACGACCCCGACAACCTCGACGCCCAGCTGCTGGTGGCCGACCTGGACCTGTCCGGCGGCCACATCGAGGACTCCTTCGACCGGTTGCTGGGGTTGTTCCCCGGTCAGGATGCGGCCGGCAAGAACGCCATCCGCCAGCGGATGCTGGAGCTGTTCGAGGTCGTCGGCGCCGACGACCCGCGTGTGCCCCCGGCCCGCAAGCGCCTCACCGCGCTGCTCTACTGACCCCCGGTACGCCCGGAGTTGCGGCTAGCGCCGCAGGCGCAACCAGAGGGCGCCGAGTGGCGGCAGGTTGAGCGTCGCGGACGCGGGACGACCCGCCCACGGCTCCGCCATGGCGTGCACCTCGCCGAGGTTGCCCACCCCTGAGCCGCCGAAGTTCTCGGCGTCGGTGTTGAGGATCTCCTCCCAGCTGCCCGCCTGGGGCAGCCCCACCCGGTAGCCCGTGTGTGGGCGGCCGGAGAAGTTGAACAGGCAGGCGACCGGGGTGCCGTCGTTGTCCCGGCGCACGAAGGTGATGACGTTCTCCGCTGCGGCACCGCCGTCGAGCAGCTCGAACCCGCCGGGTTCGTTGTCACGGGCCCACAGGCTGGGCGTGTCGCGGTACACCCGGTTGAGCTGGCCGACCAGGTTGAACAGGCCGCGGTGGCCGGGCTGGTCGAGCATCCACCAGTCCAGGCCGCGCTCTTCGCTCCACTCGGAGCGTTGCCCGAACTCCGAGCCCATGAACAGGAGCTGCTTGCCCGGGTGCGCCCACATGAACGCCAGGTACACCCGCACATTCGCGAGCTGCTGCCAGGAATCACCCGGCATCTTGGCGATCAGCGAGCCCTTGCCGTGCACGACCTCGTCGTGGCTGATCGGCAGCAGGAAGTTCTCGCTGAACGCGTAGACGAACGAGAAAGTCATCTCGTTGTGGTGGTACGCGCGATGCATCGGGTCTTCACTCATGTACTCGAGCGAGTCGTGCATCCAGCCCATGTTCCACTTGAGCCCGAAGCCGAGGCCGCCGCCGGAGGTCGCCGCGGTGACGCCGCCCCAGTTGGTGGACTCCTCGGCGATCATGATGGTGCCGGGGTTGCGCTTGTACGCGGTCGCGGTGATCTCCTGGAGCAGGCTGATCGCCTCGAGGTTCTCCCGGCCGCCGAACTTGTTCGGCTCCCACTCGCCGTCCTTGCGGGAGTAATCCAGGTACAGCATCGATGCCACCGCGTCGACCCGGAGGGCGTCGATGTGGAACTCCTCCAGCCAGTACAGCGCGTTGGCGACGAGGAAGTTGCGTACCTGCTGCTGGCCGAAGTCGAAGACGTAGGTGCCCCAGTCCATCTGCTCGCCGCGGCGCGGGTCCGGGTGCTCGTACAGCGCCTGCCCGTCGAACCGGGCCAGCGCGAAGTCGTCCTTGGGGAAATGGCCGGGCACCCAGTCCATGATCACGCCGATGCCGGCCTGGTGGAGCCGGTCGATCAGGTAGCGCAGGTCGTCCGGGTGGCCGAAGCGGCTGGTCGGAGCGTAGTACCCGGTGACCTGGTAGCCCCAGGAGCCGCCGAAGGGATGCTCCGACAGTGGCATGAACTCCACGTGGGTGTACGCGAGTTCCTCGAGGTAGGCGATCAGCTCGTCGGCAAGGGCCCGGTAGCCCAGGCCGGGTCGCCACGAGCCGACGTGCATCTCGTAGACGCTCATGGCTCGGTTGTGCGGGTCGGTGGCACTGCGGGTGGCGAGCCAGGCGTCGTCGGCCCACCTGTAGGCGCTCTCGCCGACCACCGACGCGGTGAGCGGCGGGATCTCGGTGTACCGGGCCATCGGGTCGGCCTTCTGGATCCATCCGCCGGCCTGGGTGAGGATCTCGAACTTGTAGTTGGATCCGGCGGCCAGGGACGGCACGAAGAGTTCCCAGACTCCGGTGCTGCCCATGTTGCGCATGGAGTGCAGCACGCCGTACCAGCCGTTGAAGTCGCCGATGATGCGCACGGCGCGGGCGTGCGGCGCCCAGACCGAGAACGAAGTGCCGCTGACGGGCTTGGTCACCCCGGTGAAGGTGCGCACGTGCGCACCGAGGACGTCCCACAGGCGCTCGTGCCGGCCCTCGCCGATCAGGTGCAGGTCGAGCTCACCGAGGGTGGGCCGGTACCGGTAGGGGTCGTCGCTGGTCCAGGCCGGGCCGCCCTCGTAGTGCGCTTCGATCTCGTAGTCCTGCGGGCCGATGGTGCTCACGCCCTGCCAGATACCGAAACCCAGGTGGGCGAGTTCGACGCGGGCGCCGGTGGACAGCACGGCGATGACCTCGTTCGCCAGCGGGCGGAGCGCGCGGATGACGGTGAGCGGCTCAGTGATGCCGGGCAGGTTGAGCAGGTGCTGGCCGAGGACCTCGTGCGGGTTGTAGTACGAGCCCACGGAGACGGTCTCGAGGATGTGCGCGGGGATCACCGGCAGTTCGTCGGCGGGGTGGCCGGTGGCGTGTTTCATACGGCCAGTCCATTCTGTGTCGGCAGGGTGTTCGCAGGCGCCGGGAACCGAACGTGCAGGATGTGCACGGGTTCGGTGAACGCGTCCAGGCGAACGAAGTTGTCGGCCGACCAGGTCCAGACGGCCCCGGTGAGAAGGTCTTCTACCTCGAAGGTCGCCCCGGGGGCCATGCCGAACCGGGTGACGTCGAGGTGCACGACGCTCTCCCGCACCGAGTGCGGGTCGACGTTGGCGACGATGATCAGGGCATCCGCCCGGCCGTCGTCGGTGAACTCCGCGGCCAGGTACTTGCTGTACACCAGGATCGAATCGTCGTCGCTGGAGTGGATGTCGAGGTTCCGCAGCTGCCGCAGCGCGGGGTGCGCGGCGCGGATGCGGCCGAGCTGGGCCAGGAAGGGCGAGAGGGACTTGCCCAGCGCCTCGGCCTTGGCGTAGTCCCTGGGCCGGTATTGGTACTTCTCGTTGTCGATGTTCTCTTCAGCACCGGGGCGGGCGACGCTCTCGTACAGTTCGAAGCCGGCGTAGACGCCCCAGGTAGGAGCGGCCGTCGCGGCGAGGGCCGCTCGGATCTTGAACGCGGCCGGACCGCCGAACTGCAGGTACTCGGAGAGGATGTCCGGGGTGTTCACGAACAGGTTCGGGCGCAGGAAGTCGGCGGTCTCGTGGGCCAGGCCGTCGAAGAATTCCTCGAGTTCTTCCTTCGTGTTGCGCCAGGTGAAGTAGGTGTACGACTGTTGGAAGCCGACCTTGGCCAGGCCCTGCAGCAGGGCGGGCCGGGTGAACGCCTCGGCCAGGAACACCACGTCGGGGTTCTCCCGGTTGATCGTGCCGATCAGCCACTCCCAGAAGTCCAGCGGCTTGGTGGGCGGGTTGTCCACCCGGAAGATCTTCACGCCGACGCTGATCCAGTAGCGCACCAGGCGCAGCACCTCCGCGCGGATTCCGGCGGGATCGTTGTCGAAGTTGATCGGGTAGATGTCCTGGTACTTCTTCGGCGGGTTCTCCGCGTAGGCGATGGTGCCGCCCGGCAGGGTCGTGAACCACTCGGGGTGCTCCGTCACCCACGGGTGGTCGGGGGAGGCCTGCAGGGCCAGGTCGAGGGCGACCTCGAGCCCGGCGGTGCCGGCGGCGTCGAGGAAGAACCGGAAGTCGTCGATGGTGCCGAGGTCCGGGTGGATGGCGTCGTGGCCGCCGGCCGCTGAGCCGATCGCCCAGGGCGAGCCCGGATCGTTCTCACCGGCGTCGAGGGTGTTGTTCGGACCCTTGCGGAAGGCGCGGCCGATGGGGTGGATCGGCGGCAGGTAGAGCACGTCGAAACCCATCGCTGCGACGCCGGGCAGTCGGGCAGCGGCGCTGCGGAAGGTTCCGCTCTGCCAGCTGCCGTCCTCCCGGGGCACGGCGCCTTCGGAGCGGGGGAAGAATTCGTACCAGGAGCCGACCCCGGCGCGGGTCCGTTCGACGCGGACGGTGCGCTCGGCTGAGAAGGATTCGACGCTGGCCAGCGGGTGCACCGCGGCCGCGGCGGCGAGGGCGGGATCGTTGACCTGCGCGAAGCGGGTGCCAAGGGGCAGCCGGGTGTTGGCGAGCGTCTTCGCGGCGGCGGCGAACAGGCGGCGCTGCACGATGGGTCGCTTCAGGTCCTTGCCGGCGGCGGCGAAGAGGGTCGAGCCGATCAGAAAGGTGAGTTCGACGTCGATGCCCGCGGGAATCTTGATCCGGGCGTTGTGCACCCAGGTGGCGAAGTCGTCTGCGTAACCGCGCACCCGGTAGGTGTATGAGCCCTGGCGGTCCAGACGCACCGCCGTCGCGTAGCGGTCGGTGCCTGGCAGGGTCAGGTGCATCGGATGCTGCGTCTGGCGGCCATCCGGCGCCGTGAGTTGCAACATCACACCGATGGCGTCGTGTCCCTCCCGGAACGCGGTGGCGCCGAACGGGACGACCTCGCCGGCGAACGCCTTCGCGGGCCAGAGATTGTCGCTGAGCTGGGGGGAGAGATCGAGCACCGGGATGCGTCCGACTTTGGTCGGGACATCCGCCGAGCTCGGCGTCGAGGGGGTGGTACCGGTTCTTTTCACTGTCTTAGCCACACAACGACCGTAGCGCGAACGAGGACCGAATCGGTGGGGGCACACGCACATGATCGTTACCCGTTGGACACAACACGCCCCTAAGGTGAGGTTGTGAAGGCCATCCGCAAATTTACCGTCCGCGCCGTCCTGCCCGAGTCGCTCGCCGCGCTCGACGAGCTGGCCGGCAATTTACGCTGGTCGTGGCACGAACCCACGCGGCAATTGTTCGAGCACATCGCCCCCGAACTGTGGCGTCGCATCGGCACCGACCCGGTGGCGCTGCTCGGCGCCGTCGACCCGGCCCGGCTGGTGGAACTCGCCGACGACCGCGACTACGTCGCCGGTGTCAACCGGGTGCGCGACGATCTGCGCGCGTACCTCACCGAACCCCGCTGGTACCAGGACCTGGCCGGCGCCAAGCCGGAGTCGATCGCCTACTTCTCCCCGGAGTTCGGCATCGCCGCCGCGCTTCCGCAGTACTCCGGCGGCCTGGGCATCCTCGCCGGTGACCACCTCAAGAGCGCGTCGGACCTGGGCGTGCCGTTGGTGGGCGTGGGCCTGTTCTACAAGGCCGGTTACTTCAGCCAGGCGATCTCCACGGACGGCTGGCAGCTGGAGAGCTACCCGCTGCTCGATCCCGACGGGCTGCCGCTCTCGGTGCTGCGCCGCGCCGATGGGTCCCCGGTGCAGGTGTCGCTGGCGATGCCGGAGGACCGCACCCTGCACGCCAGGGTGTGGGAGGCCAGGGTCGGCCGCATCCGGCTGTTGCTGCTGGACACCGACATCCCGGAGAACACCGACGAGTTGCGCCTGGTCACCGACCGGCTCTACGGCGGCGGCGGCGAACACCGGCTGCTGCAGGAGCTGCTGCTGGGCATCGGCGGCGCCCGAGCCGTACGGTTGTGGAGCAACCTGAACGGGCGCGCCGAGCCGGAGGTGTTCCACACCAACGAGGGGCATGCCGGGTTCCTCGGCCTCGAACGCATCTCCAGCCTGATCGGCGAGGGGCTCAGCTTCGCCGAGGCGCTGCAGGTGGTCCGCGCCGGAACCGTGTTCACCACTCACACTCCCGTGGCGGCGGGCATCGACCGGTTCGAGAGTTCCCTGGTGCGCCGCTACTTCGAAACTGACCTGCTGCCCGGCGTCGCCGTAAATGACCTGCTGGGTCTGGGCGCGGAGAATTACCCCGGCGGTTCGCCGGACGTGTTCAACATGGCCGTCATGGGCCTTCGGCTCGGCCAGCACGCCAACGGGGTCTCCAAGCTGCACGGCGAGGTGAGCCGGCAGATGTTCAGCGGCCTGTGGCCGGGGTTCGACGCCAGCGAGGTGCCGATCACGTCGATCACCAACGGTGTGCACGCGCCGACCTGGACCGACCCGGCGCTCAAGGCCCTCGCCCAGAACCGGCTCGGCACGAGCGACACGTCCACCGCAGACTGGACGTCTCCCGCGGTCAGCGATGAGGACCTCTGGGACGTGCGCGGCGACATGCGCCGCCAGTTCGTCGAGGATGCCCGTCGGCGCATCGCGGCGGCCTGGCTGGTGCAGAACCCCGGCGGCTTGGTGCCCGCGTGGATCAACCAGGTCTTCGACCCGAACGTGTTGACCATCGGCTTCGCCCGGCGGGTGCCCACCTACAAGCGCCTGACCCTGATGCTGCACGACCCGGAGCGGCTGCGTGCCCTGTTGCTGCACCCGGATCACCCGGTGCAGATCGTCATCGCCGGCAAGTCGCACCCCGCCGACGACGAGGGCAAACGGCTGATCCAGAAGATCGTGCAGTTCGCCGCGGACCCGGAACTGCGCACCAAGATCGCGTTCCTGCCCGACTACAACATCGGCATGGCCCAGTTGATGTACCCGGGCACCGATGTGTGGCTGAACAACCCGCTGCGCCCGCTCGAGGCCTGTGGAACCTCCGGGATGAAGGCCGCACTCAACGGCGCCCTCAACCTGTCGATCCTGGACGGCTGGTGGCCGGAATACTTCGACGGCCAGAACGGCTGGGCGATCCCGTCTGCCGACGCCAGCATCAATCCGGCCGAACGGGACCGACTCGAGGCCGACGCCCTCTACGAGCTGATCGAGCACCAGGTGGCGCCGCCGTTCTACGACCGGGACGGCGACGGCGTTCCCGTTCGCTGGGTCGCCAACATCCGCAAGACCCTTGCCGGGCTCTCCCCGGAGCTCAACGCCGGCCGAATGGTGCGCGAATACGTGGAGAAGCTCTACCGGCCCGCCGGCGCCTCCGAGGCGCGGCTGTCCGGGAACAACTACCGGGGAGCACGGGAACTCGCCGCCTGGAAACAGCGGATCGGTGCCGCCTGGCCCGGCGTCGCGGTGGAACATGTGGAGTCCGGCGGTGTGGCCCCCGTCCCGCAGGTGGGCGACGCTTTGCGCCTGCGGGCGCACGTGCAGCTCAACGGCCTCGACCCGGAGGACGTGACCGTGCAGGTCGTCTACGGCAAGAGCTCCGGCGGTGACGACCTCACCGATGTGAGCACCCAGTCCCTGGCGGCCATCGACGACACCCTCGGCCAGGATGCCACCACGACGGCCGTGTACGGAGCGCCGACCCTGTTCACCGGCACCGTGGAACTCGACCGGGCCGGCGGGTTCGGTTACACCGTGCGCGTGGTGCCCAGGAACGACCTCCTGGCCAGTGCGGCCGAGATGGGGCTGGTCGCCGTCGCGAACTGACCGCCCGCCGGCGCCCACCGCACCTCTCCTGGCCGCTCTACGGCTCGGCGTCGTGCTCGCCGTCAGCGGGAGGGTTGGTCAACGGACCCTCCCGATCGCGGCGACCGTGGCGCCGGTCACGGTGATCAGGTCGGCGGGGGAGAGCTCGAGGTCGAAACCACGGCGGCCACCGGACACGAAGACCGTGTCGAAGAGTTCGACGGTTTCATCCAGCACCGTGGTGTGCCGGGTCTTCTGGCCGACCGGGCTGATGCCGCCGAGCACGTAGCCGGTTTTCCGCTCCGCGAGTTTGGGGTCGGCCATGACGGCCTTCTTCGCACCGACGGCCGCCGCCAGCGCCTTGAGGTCGAGCTGGCCGGACACCGGCACCACCGCCACGACCAGGGTGCCGTCGGCATCGGCGAGCAGGGTCTTGAATACCCGGTCGGCGTCGAGGCCCAGCTTGTCGGCCGCTTCGAGGCCGTAGCCGGCCGCGCCTGCATCATGCGCATAGGAGTGGGCGGTGAAGCGGATGCCGGCGCGCTGCAGCGCGACCGTTGCGGGGGTGCCACCGCCGGCATCCGGTTTGGTCACGGCCGGGCTTCTTCTGCCCGCAGCAGCAGCATCGACGTGCCGCCCATGGTGAGCCTGGCGCCCGGCATGTGCGAGCTCTGCACCTCGCGGATGTCATCGTGGCTGGAGTCCCAGAGCACCGTGTAGCCGGACACGCCGGAGTGCACGGGCAGGGTCACCTCGGCGGGGGTCTCCAGGCCGTGCACGATGAGCAGGATCCGGTTGAAGGCCTCATGCTCCGGGGTGCTCGCCGCGAGGTACTGCAGGGTGCGCTCCCGGGGGGAGTTCCAGTCCGCCTCGGACATCGATGCCCCGGCGGCGTTGTACCAGTCCATCTGGGAGGCGCTGAGGGTGGTGTGCCCTGGCCGGCCGAACCGGACGGGCCGCAGCGCCGGATTCTCCCGGCGCAGGGCCAGCAGCCGGCGGGTCACCCGGTGCAAATCCTGCTGCCAGTCGTCGAAGTTCCAGTCCAGCCAGGTCAGCTCGCTGTCGTGGCAATAGGCGTTGTTGTTGCCGCGCTGGCTGCGGCCGAACTCGTCCCCGGCGGTCAGCATCGGCACCCCGGCGGAGAGCAACAGGGTGCCCAGCAGGTTGCGCATGGCGCGCCGCCGGGTGCGCAGCACGGTGGCGTCGCGGGTGGGGCCCTCCACCCCGTGGTTGAACGAGTTGTTGCCGTCGGTGCCGTCCCGGTTCGCCTCGCCGTTGCCCACATTGTGCTTGACGTCGTAGGCGGTGAGGTCGGCCATGGTGAAGCCGTCGTGCGCGGTGATGAAATTCAGCGACGCCAGCGGGCCGCGCTCCAGCGTGAAGGTGTTGGCCGACCCGGCCAGACGGGAGGCGAACCGGCCGATGCCGCTGTCGGAGGTGGAGTTGTTTCGGACGGCGGCGATGTCGGTGAGCCAGAAGGATCGCATCCGGTCGCGGTACCGGTCGTTCCATTCGGTCCAGCCGGTCGGGAAGTTGCCGGTCTGCCAGCCGCCCATGCCGACATCCCACGGTTCGGCGATGAGTTTCACGCCGGCGAGGTCCGGGTCGTCGCGGATCGCGGTGAGCAGCGGGTGGTCCGGCGTGTAGTGCGCGTCGGCGTCCCGGCCGAGGGTCGCGGCCAGGTCGAACCGGAACCCATCGATCTGCACATCGTTGGCCCAGTATCGCAGCGAATCCAGCACCAGGCGGATGGGCACGTCGTGACCGAAATTGACGGTGTTGCCGCATCCGGTGACGTCGATGTAGTGGCCCTTGGCGTTCTGCCGGTAGTACGTGGCGTTGTCGATGCCGCGCAGGCTCGAGACCGGCCCGGCCGGCCCTTCCTCGGCGGTGTGGTTGTACACCACGTCGAGGATGACCTCGAGGCCGGCCTCGTGCAGGAGCTTGACCATGCCCTTGAATTCGCGCAGGACCGCCTCCGGCCCCTCCGACTGGGACGCCTGGGTGGCGTAGTCGGCGTGCGGGGTGAAAAAGTTGACGGTGTTGTAGCCCCAGTAGTTGGTCAGGCCCTGTTTGATCAGGCGCTGCTCGGAGACGAAGGACTGCACGGGCAGCAGCTCGACCGTGGTCACGCCCAGGTTCTTGAGGTACCCGATGGTGCTCTCGTGGGCCAGCCCGGCGTAGGTGCCGCGCAGCTCCACGGGCATGGCCGGGTTCAGCTTGCTGAGCCCGCGCACGTGCGTCTCATAGACCACAGCATGATCCATCGGGATGTTCGGTTTGACCGACCCGGCCCAGTTGAAGTCGCCATCGACCATGGTGGACTGCCACTGGTCGGGGCCCACGCGTGCCAGGCCCCTGGCATAGGGGTCGATCAGGGTCTTCTCCGGGTGGAAGGAGTGCGTCGGGCCGGCCGGCCCGGACACCCGGATGCCATAGCGGCGGCCCGCGGTGAGGGTACGGGAGCGGCCCACCCAGACGTTGTGCGCGTCGCGCACCAGGGGCACGGTGCGCACGATCCAGTTGGGGTCGGTGTGATCGAAAATACACAGTTCGATGGCTTCAGCGTGCTCCGACCAGACGCGAAGTTCCCCGCCATTGCTCGTAGCGCGGACGCCCAGATTGCGGAGGGAGTCAGCGGGAGTCATGAGATCTAGAGTAATGAGTGAACACGGTGCGCTCTGACCAGTCCGGACAACGGAAAAACTCGGCCACCGAACCAGCCGGAAGGTGAAGAAATGTCGGTCTATCTCGACCACGCGGCCACGGCTCCCATGCTGCCGGCCGCCATCACGGCATACGCGGAAGCGATGGCCGTCGTCGGCAATCCGGCGTCCATCCACAGCCAGGGGCAGAACGCCAAACGGATGCTCGAGGAGGCCCGGGAACGGGTCGCCGCCAGTGTGCACTCCGATCCCATCGAGATCGTCTTCACCGGCAGCGGCACGGAATCGGTCAACCTCGCTATCAAGGGCCTGTACTGGGCCCGGGCGCCCCGCACCCGCATCCTCGTGCCCGGCGGTGAGCACCATGCCACCGTCGACACCGTCGAATGGCTTGCCCAGCAGGAGGGCGCCCGGGTGCAGTGGATTCCGTTGGACGCCCTCGGCCGCATCGACCTCGCCGCCCTCGAAGCGGCGATCAGGCAGGACCCGACGGACGTGGCCCTGGTGACCCTGCTCGCCGCCAACAACGAAGTGGGCACGCTGCAGCCGATCGAGCAGGTGGCGGCGCTCGCCGCGGCCCACGGCATCCCCGTGCACGTCGACGCCATCTCCGCGTACGGGCACGCTCCCATCGACTTCGCCGCCCTGCACGCCGTCGGGGTCTCGGCGCTGAGCGTCTCGGCGCACAAGATCGGCGGGCCGGTGGGCATCGGCGCACTGGTGCTGTCGCGCACCGCCACCGTCGTGCCGTTGATCCACGGCGGCGGTCAGCAGCGCCAGGTGCGCAGCGGCACCCAGGACGTGGCGGCCGCGGTCTCCTTCGCCGTGGCGGCCACAGCGATGACCGCGGACCTGTCCGTCGAGAACCGGCGCCTGGCAGTGCTGCGCGACAACGTGATCGCAGGAGTCCGCGCCGCGGTGCCCTCCGCCGTACTCAACGGCGACCCTGACCCGGCCGGCCGGCTGCCCGGCAACGCCCACTTCACCTTCCCCGGCTGCGAGGGGGACTCGCTCCTGTTCCTGCTCGACGTCGCCGGGGTGTCCGTCTCCACCGGGTCGGCCTGCCAGGCCGGCATCCCGGAACCCTCGCACGTGTTGCGCGCCATGGGCCGCACCGAAGCGGAGGCTCGCAGTGCCCTGCGCATCACGCTGGGCCGCACCTCCAGCCAGGCGGACGTGGACGCCCTGGTCAGGGCGCTTCCGGCCGCCTGGTCGCAGGCGATCGGCGCGGGACTGGCCGACTCGGCGCCGCGTGCGTACACTTAACCAGTGAAGATTCTGGCAGCAATGAGCGGTGGGGTGGATTCCGCCGTGGCCGCAGCCCGCGCGGTCGAGGCAGGGCACGAGGTGGTCGGGGTGCACCTGGCCCTGTCGCGCATGCCCGGCACGCTCCGTACCGGCAGCCGCGGCTGCTGCACCGTCGAGGATTCGATGGACGCCCAACGGGCGGCCAACATCATCGGCATCCCGTACTACGTGTGGGATTTCTCGGAGCGGTTCAAGCTCGACGTGGTCGACGACTTCATCGCCGAGTACGCCGCCGGCCGTACGCCCAACCCGTGCATGCGCTGCAACGAGAAAATCAAGTTCGCCGCCCTGCTGGAGAAGGCCATGGCCCTCGGCTTCGACGCGGTCTGCACCGGCCACTACGCCTCGATCGTGACGGATGCCGACGGCAACCGGGAACTGCACCGGGCCAGCGCCTGGGCGAAGGACCAGTCCTACGTGCTCGGCGTGCTCACCAAGGAGCAACTCGCGCACTCGATGTTCCCGCTGGGCGCCACGCCGTCCAAAGCCGAGGTGCGTGCCGAGGCCGCCGAACGCGGCTTCTCGGTGGCGAACAAGCCGGACTCCTACGACATCTGCTTCATCCCCGACGGCGACACCCGCGGCTGGCTCGGCGAGCGGGTCGCCCCGGCGACCGGCGACATCCTGGACCGAGAGGGCAACAAGCTCGGCGAACACGCGGGCGCCGTGGCGTTTACGGTGGGCCAGCGCAAGGGCCTCTCCATCGGCACGCCCGCCGCCGACGGCAAGCCCCGGTTCGTGCTCGAGGTACGCCCGGTGTCCAACACCGTGGTCGTCGGCCCCAAGGAGGCCCTGGCCATCAGGGAGATCGCCGGCACCAAGTTCACCTGGGCTGGTCTGGCTCCCGAGCGCCCCGAGGTGGAGTTCGCCTGCGACGTTCAGATCCGCGCCCACGCCGACCCGGAGCCCGCCGTGGCGCAGGTGATCACCGTGCCGGCCGACCCGACCGCGACGCCTCCGGTTCAGGAGCACACGGAGCTGCGCATCATCCCGACCCTGCCGCTGAACGGCGTGGCGCCCGGCCAGACCGCCGTGGTCTACGTGGGCACCCGGGTGCTCGGCCAGTGCACCATCGATCGCACCGTCAGTGCGGTGCCGGTCGGTGCCGTCGATGACGGTGCAGGCATGGTTCCCGCCGACTCCGCGACGATCCATGCCTGACGCGACGGGAGCATCACCGGCCGCCGCGCTGGCCGACGCCGGTGAGGAAGCCGCCGGCCTCACCACCCGCATCCTCGAGGCCCGCGACGCCTATTACGAGAAAAACGCCAGTGTGCTCTCCGACGCCGACTACGACCAGCTGATCCACCGGCTCGAGGAACTGGAGCGTCTCTTTCCCGAACTGGCCAGCCAGGACAGCCCCACCCAGACCGTGGGCGGCCGGGCCGAGACCACCCTGTTCGACCCGGTGCAGCACGCCGAGCGGATGCTCAGCCTCGACAACGTGTTCTCGATCGAGGAGTTCGAGGCGTGGGCGGCCAAGGTCGAACTGGGCGCCGGCCGTGCCGTGCACTACCTGTGCGAGCTCAAGATCGACGGCCTGGCCATCAACCTGCGCTACCTCGACGGGGTATTGGTCAGCGCCGCCACCCGCGGCGACGGCGTGGTCGGCGAGGACGTCACCGAGAACATCGCCCTGGTCCCCGGCATCCCGGCCCGCTTGTCGGGCACCGGCCATCCGCCGTTGATGGAGGTGCGAGGCGAGGTCTTCTTCCCCGTCGAGGCCTTCCGCGAACTCAACGCCGCCCAGAGCGCAGCGGGGGAGCGCGTGTTCGCCAACCCGCGAAACGCCGCCAGCGGGTCGCTCCGCCAGAAGGCCGAGAGCAAGAACGCCGACCAGCTCGCCCTCATGAAGGCCCGGCTCGGCCGGCTGCGGATGCTCGTGCACGGCATCGGCGCCTGGGAGCAGCCCGGCGCCGAGAGCCAGTCCGCGGTGTATGAGCTGCTCGCGGGCTGGGGCCTGCCCACCAGCACCCACTACAAGGTCGAGGCGACCGCCGCCGGCGCATCCGCGTTCATCGCGTACTACGGCGAGCACCGGGCCAGCGTCGAGCACGAGATCGACGGCATCGTGGTCAAGGTCGACGAACTGGCCCTGCACGACGAACTCGGCGCCACGAACCGGGCCCCGCGCTGGGCGATCGCCTACAAGTACCCGCCGGAACAGGTGAACACCAAGCTGCTGGACATCGTGGTGAGCGTCGGCCGCACCGGCCGGGCCACCCCGTTCGCCGTGATGGAACCCGTGCGGGTCGCCGGCTCCGTCGTGCGCCAGGCCACCCTGCACAACCAGGACGTCGTGCACGCCAAGGGTGTGCTCATCGGCGACACCGTCGTGCTGCGGAAGGCGGGTGACGTGATCCCCGAGGTCCTCGGCCCGGTCGTGGAGCTGCGGGACGGCACCGAACGCGAGTTCGTGATGCCGGAGGACTGCCCGGTCTGCAGCACCCCGCTGAAGGCCGCCAAGGAGGGCGACATCGACCTGCGCTGCCCGAACGCGCGCAGCTGCCCGGCTCAGGTTCGCGGCCGCGTCGAGCACATCGGCTCCCGCGGCGCCCTGGACATCGAGGTGCTCGGCGAGGTCACCGCCGCCGCGCTCACCCAGCCGACGGTCCCGGAGACGCCGCCACTGGACACCGAGGCGGGCCTGTTCGAGCTCACCATCGACGACCTGCTGCCGATCACAGTGGTGGTGCGGGACGCCGAGACCGGCCTGCCCCGGGAGGACGAGGACGGCACTGTCCGCCAGCGCAGCCCGTTCCGCCGGAACCCCACCGCGGCCGAGAAAAAGGCCGGTCGCCAGGGGCCGCAGCCGTCCTCCAACGCCGTGAAGCTCATCAACGAGATCGAACTGGCCAAGACAAAACCGTTGGCGCGCATCCTGGTGTCGCTGAACATCCGTCATGTGGGACCGGTGGCCGCCAGGGCCCTGGCGAATTACTTCGGGTCGTTGGATGCGATCCGGTCGGCCACCCGCGACGAGCTCGCCGAGGTCGACGGGGTGGGCGGCATTATCGCCGACGCCGTGATCGACTGGTTCGAGGTGGACTGGCACCGCGAGATCGTGGACCGCTGGGCCGCCGCCGGCGTGCAGTTCAGCACCCCGGGGCACCCGGGACCCGGTGCGGCCGCCGCGGCCGGGGGAGTCCTGACCGGCCTCACCGTCGTGGCGACGGGGTCGCTCGAAGGCTTCACGAGGGAGGGTGCTTCCGAGGCGATCCTCGCCGCGGGCGGCAAGAACGCTTCCAGCGTGTCGAAGAAGACCGATTTCGTGGCCGCCGGCCCCGGCGCGGGTTCCAAACTGGCCAAGGCGGAGGCCCTGGGCGTGCGCATCATCGACGCCGACCAGTTCCGGCTGCTGCTCGAGCACGGCCCGGCCGGCCTGCCCGACGCGGTGCCGGCGGATGCCGCCACCGCCGAGCCTACGGCCGGCCTCGACACCGAGTAACCCCCCCTGCGATCTCTGGAAGTGAGCGTGGGACCGGAGCGCTCGCCTAGGTTGGTGTCATGATCCAACCGCTCGAGAAACTGTGGCCACCGTTCGGGCTGACGATCGAATACGGACCGGTGACGCTGTCGCCGGTGCGGGATGCGGATCTACCCGAACTCGTGGCCCTGGCGCAGTCCGGCATCCACCCGCCCGACCAGATGCCGTTCTTCGTGCCCTGGACCGTGGGAACACCAGACGAAGTGCGGCTGCGGTTCCTCCAGTTCCACTGGGCGCAGCGCGCCGCGATGACGCCCGCCTCCTGGAGCCTCGAAACCGTGGTGCGGGTGGACGGCGTCGCTGTCGGCTGCCAGGGCGTCTCGGCCCGGGACTACCCGGTGACCCGAACGGGCGAGACGGGCTCGTGGCTCGGCGCGGAGCACCAGGGGCGCGGGATCGGCACCCTGATGCGCCAGGCGATCTGCGCCTTCATGTTCGACCACCTCGGGGCGGCGGAGATCACCTCCGGCGCCTTCCTGGACAACTCGGCGTCTCTCGCGGTGTCACGGAAGGTCGGCTACCGCGAGAACGGTGTCACGCGGATGACCCGGCGTGGCGAGAACCTGGCCCTGAACCAGCGTTTGGTCCTGACGCCCGAGGACCTGAACCGGGCCGACCACGAGCTCAGGGTCGAGGGGGTGCGTCCGCTCCGGGCCTTCCTGGGGCTGACCGCTTAGCCCGCTCGGTGCGGGAGCCGCGCCCGGTGCGTCGGTGCCCAGCCGGCAACTGTTGCCGATGCGGACAACTGTTGCCGGCGCACCGGGCGCACATGTCCGCACCGGCAACAGTTGTGGCGGGAAAGTCCCGGCTAGGCTGCGGGCATGGCCCACGTCACGGATGATGACCGACCGACCGGCGAACCCACCGCCCCGCAGCCGCTGGAGCGGGGTGAGCAGCCGTTCCAGGCTCTCTTCCCCAATTTGGACCGGATGTCCCGCTCGGCGTTCCGCCCGGGCACGGTCAGTCGCCGCCGGGTCGGCCGGTCGGCGGGCCTGCTGCTCGCCGTGGCCGTGGTCATCGCGGCGCTGGTTGGCGCCAGTCTGCTTTTCTGACCGCCTGTCCAACTGCAACTGTTACCCGAGCGGACAACTGGTCCCGGCGCACCGGGCACAGTTGTCCGCAGCGGCAACAGTTGTGCCGGTCAGGCCGGGGGTGCCACGTCGATGAGCACCTTGCCGACCACGCCCGCTTCCACGGCCGCGTGGGCGTCGGCGGTGCGCTCGAGCGGGAACCGGTGCAAGGGCAGACCGGCGGCCTCGCCCACCGCGAAGACGCCCGCCGCGGCCGCGGCACTGACATCCGCTCTGGCCGCGTCCAGGGCTGCCTGGCCCACCGTATACAACAGGATGAACTGGTAGCGCACATTGCCGCCCATGTTCGGTGACGCGTTCAGGGTGATGCGGCCGCCGCCATCCGTGGCGTAGATCGCGACGGATGCCCGGGGCGCGACCACGGCCGCGTCGAGTTCGGCGTTCACCGCGGGCGCCACCTCCACGATCAGGTTCACCCCGTCCGGGGCGAGGGCACGGATCTGCTCCGCCGGGTTCCCCTCGGTGTACACGACGACGTGGTGGGCACCCGCGGCGGTGGCCAAGGTCGCCTTCGTGGCGCCGCTCACCGTGGTGATCACCCTCGCGCCCGCCCACCGGGCCAGCTGGATGGCCGCGTGCCCGACCGCGCCGGCGCCCCCGGCGACCAGCACGGTGCGACCGGCCAGCGCCCCCGGGGATAGCCGGGCCGGGCCGTCCTCTTCCACGGTCAGGGCACGGTGCGCCGTCATCGCCGGCACCCCGAGGCTGGCACCGACGTCGAAGCCGACCGCGTCCGCCAACGGCGCGACCCGGTTCACCGGCAGCACGGCGAACTCCTGCGCGGTGCCGCTCTGGCGCTGGTAGGCGGCCAAGTGCAGCCAGACCCGGTCGCCGAGGGCGAACTCGGTCACGCCGGCCCCGACCGCGTCGACCACGCCGGCGCCGTCCTGGTTGGGGACGACCTCGGTGACGCTCGCACCCACGATGCCCTGGCCGCGCCGGGACTTCCAATCGGTGGGGTTCACCCCGGACACGACAACCCGCACCCGCACCTCCCCGGCGCCCGGCTGCGGCACCTCGCGCTCCACCAGTTGCAGGACGGACGGTTCCCCGGTCTCGGTATAGACGATCGCTCTCATGCCACCGACAACGCCCGCGGCGGCCTGATGCTTCCCGGCCGGCGCCGAACCGGCCCTGGTGAGTCCTGCCCTCGAGCAGGTCCAACGACTGGCGGCGCCGCTATCTCGTGGATGGCCAGCTGCTGGAACGCACCCCGTCCGGCACCGCCTACCGCCGCCGAGACGCGCCTCCGTCGGCGCCGGCGGAGGTGATTTGACAGGGTTCGGAAACACGACCGAAACACTGCGAGCAGAAATACGCCTAAACAGCCCGACCAGCCCTGTTAAAGGGGCGCAGCAGGGTACCCGGAATCGCTAGGCTGAGCCTTGCAGGACTTGCCAGGGGAGCCAAGTCGGCCAACTAATCGTCGTTCGGGAGGGGACGGGACCCGTCGTGCTGTTCGAGACCGCTGTAGTGGCGACGCTCTCGCTGTCCCTCATGGGGGCGGGCGCGACCACTGCCATGCCCGAATCCTCGAATATGAGTCTCTATCAGAGCGTGTCCGGCCGTCTCTCCGACCGGCAGAGCAACGCAGGACCGTCGACGGTTCTGGCCCAGTTGGAGCAGCTGCCGGCGGCATCCGTCGATGTCGACCTCGCCTCGATCCACAGCATGACCGGGACCAACCTGCTCGTCGGTCTGGCTCAGCTGCCCCTCGCCGACGTGGCCGCCTTCGCCGCCGAATACCCCACCCACATCGACTCCCTGTTGACCAGCCCGCCGGAAGCCACCGTGGTGACGGCCTGGTGGACGATGTTGGACCCTGCCCAGCGTGCCTCCCTCGCCGCCGCGACACCGCGCCTGGTCGGCAACCTCGACGGGGTGCCGCTGGCCCAGCGCAGCCGGGCGAACGAGGCTTACCTGCGCGAGTCCCTGGTCGAGGCCACGCGTGCCCTCGACGGCGTCCTCACGGCGGAGGAGCGGCGGCGGCTCACCAGTGAGGTCGCGATGCTCGACCAGGTGTCCGAGGCGTTGCAGGCCAGCGACGACGGGCCCAAGCGCAGCCTGATCCTGCTCGACACCGCCGGCACCGGCCGCGCCGCCATCGCCCTGGGGAACCCCGACACCGCCGATTACATCGGCTACCTCGTCCCCGGCATGAACTACCAGGTCCAGCCGCAAATGGTCAACTGGACCGCGGTCGCCGACGACCTCTACCGGGAAGAACTCGCCGTGCTCGCCGAGAATGCCTCCGGCGCCGCAGCCACCACCACCACGGCATCCGCCGGTACCGGGTTGGCGGCAACCGCGACCCTGCGCGTGACGGGTGCCGGCACGCCGAAGGCGGCGGCCACCGGCGCGCCCACCCTCGCCACCATCGCCTGGATCGGCTACGAAGCGCCCGACCTCTTCTCCGTCGGCGGGCTCGAGCGGGCCGAAGCCGGCGCCGATTTCCTCGAAACCTCCTGGGCAGGCGTGCGCGCCACGCGCGGGGGTGATCAACCGTTCGTCACGGTGTTCGCGCATTCCTACGGCTCGACCGTTTCGCTCCTCGCGCTGGCGAAGGGTTCGGCCGAGATCGACGCGCTCGTCGTCGTGGGATCGCCGGGCAGCGCCATCCAGTCGGCCGCCAAGCTCAAGGTCGCCGACGGGAACGTGTTCGTCGGCAAGGCCGACTGGGACCCGGCAGTCAACTCGGCGTTCTTCGGCAGCGACCCGGGGGCCGCGTCCTACGGTGCCAGGGTGCTCGGCGTGCATGGCGGCACCGACACCGTCACCGGTGCCGCCCTCACCGCGTCCGTGGGTCATAACGACTATTTCAAGCCCGGCAGCGAGTCGCTGCACAACATGGCGTTGATCGGTACCGACACCGCGGAACTGGTCACCGGCGACACTGAATAGACTTGAAGCTTCCACTTCGATTTTCTTGGGAGTTTCATGTCTGAAATCACGGCCGAGCAGGTGGCCCACCTGGCCAACCTCGCCCGGATCGACCTCAGCTCGGCCGAAATCGATCGGCTCACGATCGAACTGGGCCAGATCGTCGACTCCGTCGCCAAGGTGGCCGAAGTCGCGACCCCCGACGTTCCGGCGACCAGTCACCCGATGCCGCTGACCAACGTGTTCCGCGATGACGTCGTCGTGCCGTCGCTCACCGTCGAGCAGGCCCTCTCCGGCGCCCCCGACCGTGCCGGCGACAAGTTCCGCGTGCCCGCCATCCTGGACGAGGAGTAACCCGTGACCAGTCTCATCACCCAGACCGCCGCCGCGCTGGCCGGCCTGCTGGCCGACGGCTCGGTCAGCTCCGTCGACGTCACCCGGGCGCACCTCGACCACATCGACGCCGTCGAACCCGACGTGCACGCGTTCCTGCACGTTGCCCGCGACGCAGCCCTGGCCACCGCCGCCCGGGTGGATGCCCGCCGCGCCGCCGGTGAGAAGCTCGGCCCGCTGGCCGGCGTGCCGATCGCCATCAAGGACGTTCTCGCGACCCTCGATATGCCCTCCACCTCCGGGTCGAAGATCCTCGAGGGCTGGATCCCGCCGTACGACGCAACCGTGGTGCGCCGCATCCGTGACGCCGACCTGATCCCGCTCGGCAAGACCAACCTGGACGAGTTCGCGATGGGCTCCTCCACTGAGCTCTCCGCGTACGGCCCCACCCACAACCCGTGGGACCTTGACCGCATCCCCGGCGGCTCAGGCGGTGGCTCCGCGGCCGCCGTCGCCGCGTTCGAGGCGCCCCTCGCGCTCGGCAGCGACACCGGCGGCTCCATCCGCCAGCCCGCCGCCGTCACCGGCTCCGTCGGCGTCAAGCCCACCTACGGCGGCGTGTCACGTTACGGCGCCATCGCGCTGGCCTCCTCGCTGGACCAGGTCGGCCCCGTCACCCGCACGGTGCTCGACGCAGCCCTGCTGCACGATGTCATCGGCGGCCACGACCCGCTCGACTCCACCTCGCTGACGGATGCGTGGCCGTCGATGACCGCCGCCGCCCAGGCCGGCCTTGCGGACGGTGCCCTCAAGGGCGTCCGGGTCGGCGTGATTAAGGAGCTCAACGGCGCCGGCTTCCAGGCCGGCGTCAAGCAGCGCTTCGAAGAGACCCTGGCCCTGCTGTCAGCGGCCGGAGCGATCGTCAGTGAAGTGAGCGCCCCGAACTTCGAGTACGCGGTGTCCGCGTACTACCTGATCCTGCCCGCCGAGGCCTCCAGCAACCTGGCCCGGTTCGACTCCGTGCGCTTCGGCATCCGGGTCAACCCCGAAGACGGGCCGCTGACCAGCGAACGGGTCATGGCCGCCACCCGCGACGTCGGGTTCGGCCCCGAGGTCAAACGCCGCATCATCCTGGGCACCTACGCCCTCAGCGCCGGCTACTACGACGCTTACTACGGCAGCGCCCAGAAGGTGCGCACCCTCATCCAGCGCGACTTCGCCGCGGCATTCGACAAGGTCGACCTGCTCGTGTCGCCGACCGCGCCCACCACGGCGTTCAAGTTCGGCGAGAAAACCGAAGACCCGATGGCGATGTACCTGAACGACATCACCACCATCCCGGCCAACCTCGCCGGCATCCCCGGCATGAGCCTGCCGATGGGCCTCGCACCCGAAGACGGCCTGCCGGTTGGCCTGCAGGTGATGGCGCCCGCCCGGGCGGATGCCCGCCTGTACACGTTCGGCGCTGCCGTCGAGCAGCTGCTCGAGGCGCACTGGGGCCACACGCTGCTCAGCCAGGCGCCGTCGCTGGCCAACACCGAAATGTTCGCAACCGAAGGGGGAGCCGTCTGATGAAGCAGGCCGAATTGATGGACTACGACAGAGCCCTCGAACTGTTCGAGCCGGTGCTCGGCTTCGAGGTGCACGTCGAACTCAACACCAAGACCAAGATGTTCTGCGGCTGCGCCAATGAGTTCGGCTCCGGCGCCAACACCAACACCTGCCCCACCTGCCTGGGCCTGCCCGGCGGACTGCCGCAGGTGAACCGCCAGGCCATCGAGTCCTCTATCCGCTTAGGCCTGGCGCTCGGCTGCGAGATCGCCGAGACCAGCCGGTTCGCCCGCAAGAACTACTTCTACCCCGACACCGCGAAGAACTTCCAGACGTCGCAGTATGACGAGCCGATCGCGTTCAACGGCCAGCTCACCATCGAGCTGGAGAGCGGCCGCCAGGTCACGGTCGACATCGAGCGCGCGCACATGGAGGACGACGCCGGCAAGCTCACCCACATGGGCGGCGCGGCCGGACGCATCCAGGGCGCCGACTACTCGTTGGTGGACTACAACCGTGGCGGCGTGCCGCTGGTGGAGATCGTCACCCAGATGATCGAGGGTGCGGAGGCCGACGCCCCGGAGATCGGCAAGACCTACGTCGCCGCCATCCGCGAGATCGTCAAAGCGCTCGGCGTCTCCAACGCGCGCATGGAAGAGGGCAACGTACGTTGCGACGCGAACGTGTCGCTCCGCCCCCGCGGCTCGAACATCCTGGGCACCCGCACCGAGACCAAGAACGTCAACTCCCTGCGCAGCGTCGAACGCGCCGTGCGTTACGAGATCCAGCGTCAGGCCGCACTGCTCACCGCCGGGGGCACCATCACGCAGGAGACCCGGCACTGGCACGAAGACACCGGTGTCACCTCCGCCGGCCGGCCCAAGAGTGACGCGGATGACTACCGCTACTTCCCCGAGCCCGACCTGGTGCCCGTCGCCCCGTCGCGCGCCTGGGTCGAAGAGCTGCGCGCCACCCTGCCCGAGCCGCCCGCGGCCCGCCGCAAGCGTCTGCAGGCCGACTGGGGCTTTGTCAACCTGGAGTTCCAGGATGTCGTCAACTCCGACCTCCTCGACGTGCTCGAGGCCACGATCGCCGCGGGAGCTCCCGCCCAGGCCGCCCGCAAGTGGTGGACCGGCGAGATCGCCCGGCTCGCCAATGCGGCCGGCGTCTCCGCGGACAGCCTCGTGACACCGGTGCAGGTCGCCGCGCTGATCGAACTGATCACCGACGGCACCCTGACCGACCGCCTGGCCCGTCAGGTGCTCGAAGGCGTCATCGCCGGTGAGGGCACCCCGAGTGAGGTCGTGGCCAGCCGCGGACTCGCCGTCGTCAGCGACGACGGTGCGCTCATCGCGGCCATCGACCAGGCACTCGCCTCGC